>CAVEBU010000011.1:0-42981 GCA_963614045.1 Alistipes finegoldii
TTTGTAGCCCAAAATGAGATACGAAACGAACTGCCTCGCTCACTGGCTAACACTGAACTGATTACAGGTCATAGACAACTACTATTCTTTATTTTGTATCAATATACATTCCGCTTTTAATCCAAGTAGGCAAGAATTGACAGAACAGTTTGAGCAATAGAATCAAAGCAATTATACTTGCTAGACCAATAATCGCATTAATCATACGCTTCTTAGCCTCTTGTTGCTTGTCAGCACTGTCAGCACGAGCCAACTGCACACCCAAGTAAACAGCATAAATAACACCAGCCGAGCCTACCAAGATAAGAATAGGATACAACAATTGATTAATGGCGTTGATAATTGTAAGCACCCATGCCCAATTATCCTTCAGATCTGTGTTAGGTTGTGTGACCTCAGTCACAAGAAGCGGTGCGCTACTTATCATGTTCATACATGTATTAGCTAGTTGAAACAAAGCGCTCATAAAATACCTCCATATTTATTTGTTGAGCTAAAATTATGTTTTGCTAGATTGCCAAAAGTATGCAAGCAAAATCTTAGATTTTGACAAATTTGGTAACAAAACACAAATTTATGTAATAATATTACCAAATAAATTTGACAAAAGCAAATTATTTTAGTAATATTTTTAAGAAATTTAAAAAAATTTTTATTTTTTGATAAATTTTACATAAATTTCGCATTTTTTGTCTTATTATATTATATACGGAGGGTATGCAGATGAAAATTTTGGGAAATATCTTGATGATTGTCTTCGGTATTGCGTTATGCTATTTTGTTTCCGCTTTGGTTGGCTCTCTAATGCAAGACGGGACAATCACTGTCGCAGGACTCTATAACGGTTATACTTTGGGAATTTTTTCCGTTCTTGTAGTCGGCTTGGGAATTTACGGGCTACTGCAAGTCGCTGACGGAAAAAGCTTCTTGGGTATGGGCGGTGGCGACAAAAAGAAAAAAGGTAAAAATAAAAAACCTGATGAGCAGTTTTTTGACTCGGAATGGTTGACCGAGCGTGAACTTGACAAGAAGTACGACGGCTGTCTTTTCCGTGAATTGTATCTTCACGAGGACGGCGTACCAATTAGAGCGCAGTTGCAAGGAAACGGCATTCATGTAAACTTTAAGCACGAAGTTTGGCATACGATGGTCGTTGGTACTACTGGTTCAGGTAAGTCTGCGGGTTTTATTGACCCGACTATTCAGATTTTGGGACATACCAAGAGCAAGCCTAGTTTGGTCGTTATGGACGTTAAGGGCGAACTTTTTATGAAGCACTCGATTATGCTAAAAAAACAGGGCTACAACATTGTATCCTTTAACTTGCGTGACCCGTTCAGCAGTACACGTTGGAACCCTATGAGTAAGCCTTACAAGAGTTTCCACAGAGCAATTCACTTGCGTGAGGAAGTTCTTGTTCACCGCAACGAGAACCCAGCAGATTTGGGTTTAAGAGTAATTGCGCCTGTGTATAACTACGAGTGGTACGAAATCGACAAAATCGCTTTCCCTAACAAAGAAGATTTGGAAAGCTACATTATTGCGACACAAAAAATGCTCAACGACAGCGCTTACGAGGACTTAAACGACATTGCGCACACGCTTTGCCCTGTTTCTGAGGGTAATGACAAGTCGTGGGAAATGGGTGCAAGGGACTTCGTTTTGGGTATAATGCTTGCGATGTTGGAGGACTCGGCAATTCCTGAGTTAGGAATGACGGAAGAGCGGTATAACTTCTTTAACCTTTACAAAATTTGTAACACAAAGGACCCCGACCCTGACAGACAATTCGGCACTTTGCAAAAGTATTTGCAAGGTCGTAGCAAGCTAAGTAATGCGGTTTCGCTCGCTGCTCCTATTGTAAACAACTCGCCTGTTACCGCCCGCAGTTTCTTCGGTATGATTGCAAATGCGGTGAACGTTTTTGCCGACAGCGGTGTTTGTTTTGCGACAAGTGCGGACGAAATGGACTTTGTGCATTTTGCGGACAGACCAACCGCGCTGTTTATCAAGGTTCCTGACGAAAAAGAGACACGTTACCCTATTGCGCAGATGTGTATTGTGCAGTTGTATAAGACTTTGGTTGAAGTTGCCAACAACAACCCGCCAAAACTTACCCTCCCTCGTCACGTGTACTTTTTGCTAGATGAATTTGCGAATATGCCAAAAATTCCTCGTTTTGAGTCGATTATCACTGTCGGCCGTAGTCGTGGAATTTGCTTGATGCTAGTTGTTCAGTCTTACCCGCAAGTTACGATTAAATACGGCGAGGCGGCGGCGGAGGTTATCAAGGCGAACTGTAATATTCACGTATATTTGGGTACTATGGACCAGAAAACTAAGGAAGAATTTAGTACACGTTGCGGACAGACGAGTGTTGAGTCCAAAAGTACTAGCGAAAGCAAGGGCAAAAATGATTCGACCAAGTCTACTAGCACGCAAAAAGTTAGTCGTGCTTTGATTACTCCAGACGAATTGGGATACTTAAAAGACGGCGAAATGATTGTAAGTATGTTTAAGGAAAAGGCGATTAAGAGTCAATTTACATTTGCTTATAAGGCTAACCATATTTATGATATGACCCCAGCAAGTGAGGAATTCCGCCCACCTAGATACATTAACGAAGAGTATGTATTATACGACATTAAGGAACGCAACCGCAAAATTCTCACCCCGTCCCCTAGCAAAGACGATTTTGACTTTTAGTGTAATTTAATATAATTTTTACGAGATTGATAAGTCAGTCTCGTTTTTTTGTTTTAAATCTACTCGACTGTTACAGATTTTGCAAGATTTCTAGGTTGGTCGGGGTTGATATGTTTGTGTAGTGCGGTGTAGAGAGTGAGTTCTTGCAAGGGTTTTATGGCGACGAGCGGGCTAAGTAGGTCGGGCGTTCGTGGGATTTTCACAAAGCCGAAAACTTCCTTTTGGAGTTGCAAAAACGGGCTTATAAGTATGATTTTTGCACCACGACTGTTGATTTCGTGGATATTATTTAGCATTTTGTCAATAAGGCGGGCTTGCGTCAAAACGGCGATTACAACGGAATTTTGGTCGATTAGCGCTAGCGAGCCATGTTTGAGTTCGCCTGCGGGGATAGATTCGCTGTGAATATAGCAAACTTCCTTGAGTTTGAGCGCCCCCTCCATTGCCACGAAATAATCAAGCCCACGACCGACAAAAAACATACTTTTTTGATTGCTGATGAGATTTACAAACGGCTTCAATTTCTCATAATATCCCTTATTTTTACCACGAACAAGCACATCTATAACTGATTTCGTGGTGAAACTAACCCTTTTTTGTACGCATTTTGCCAAAAACAGAACTAGCACGTATGCTAACCCGAGTTGCGACAAGTACGCTTTTGTCGAGGCGACGGAAATTTCCGCCCCCGCATATGTAAACAAGCAATAATCTACCACGCTTGCAAGTCGACTGGTCTGCACGTTTGTTATGCCTATTGTGGTTGCACCAAGTTGCTTTGCAATATCCACGCAACCCAAAGTGTCCGCCGTTTCCCCGCTTTGACTGATGAAAATGCACAGACTTCGCTTGCTTACGAGTGGCGAGTTGTACTTGAATTCGCTCGCATAATCAAGATTAACCGACCGCCTTAATTCGTGTTCGATTAGGTATTTTAGCACCCGCCCCGAATGGAGCGCAGACCCGCAAGCAACGATATGGATATCGGGGTTTTTTGCAAGCAAATTCGTGGGCAAAATCTTGTCAATTTCTCGCATACAATTCTTTATCGACATGATAGTAGCCCCCGCCCCCTCGTCAATTTCCTTATGTAAATACGAGTCATAGCGCCCAAGCTGAACGGCATTTTTTGATACATTTAGCGGAATGAATTCCGCCTTGACGCACGAACCTGTCAAACTAAAAATTTGGATATCGTTCGCCCCGACAAAACCAAATTCATCATCTTTTACGTGGTAAATTTGCTGACACTTGCCGATTAAAGCATTTGTGTCGCTTGCAAGAAAACTTGCCTTATCCCCGACCCCGATAATTAGCGGGCTTGATTTTTTGGCGAAGAAAATGCGATTATTCAGCCCCGTCACTACAAAAGCAACCGCAAACGAGCCTTTTACATTACCGAAAACACCACGCATCACCTGTAAAACTTTTTTTGCGGTGATTTTCTCAAACCTGGATAATTCCTTGCCTAAATATTGCGCCAAAACTTCGGTATCCGTTTGACTGTGGAATAACACGCCCGCTTGGATAAGATTTGCACGCAAACTTTCGTAATTGTCTATAATTCCATTATGCACAAGAGCAACAATGTGGCGATTATCGGTGTGCGGGTGAGCATTAAGCAGAGTCGGTTTGCCATGAGTTGCCCAACGTGTATGGCCGATAACTGCGGTTTGAGAGGTTTCGAACGCAACTTTTTTGAGCAAATTCTTCAAATTCCCGACCGCTTTAGTCACTTTAATTTTGCTTTTGTTAAAAAATGCGATACCGCTTGAATCGTAACCACGATATTCCAGCATTTTTAGACAATCGAGAGTGTCCTTGACACCTTTTCTACTGCCGACGCAACCACTAATTCCGCACATATTCACCTACCTAAATTTAATTTTTGACACGCAAATTTTAGATTATTAAGTTTATATTTATCGTTTGTCAAAATTGTTACTTTGCCAATCGCATAACTTTTTGAAAGCAAAACTTTCATTCGGTTCGCAACCCCAACAGTACTATCGACACAAGGCTTTCTGCACTGTGCCATAATCTCGTCTTTTAGCCATAAATAATGCGTACAACCGAGCAACACGCAATCAATATTTTGCGGAATTTGTGCCGTTTTGGTAGTTACAAACGAACGCAAGCGAGTTAAATCGCATAGGTTATTTTCAATCAATTCCGCAAGCTTCGGTTCGGGCGACAGCACAAGATTTTCGCCGAGTTTGTCTGTCCAGCGACGTACAACCTTGTTATATTTAATCGTGTTTGGTGTTGCGAGCAAGAAAATTCGTTTGTAGCCCAAGTCAATCGCCAATTTGATGGCGGGTTCTGTGCCGACAAAAATGATGTGCGGTAATTTCGCCCGCAAAATGTCTATAGCGACACTTGTCGCCGTATTGCACGCAAGCAGTACGACTTTTACGCAGAGTTTTGCCGTTAAATACGCAATCGTGTCCAAAATGCTTGCACGAAGAACGCTGACGGGTTTGTTCCCAAAAGGCATATTTTTGTAATCGGCAAAATAAAAATACTCGGCATTTGGGCATTTTTCACGCACCGCCAAGAGTATTTTTAGCCCCCCAACCCCCGAATCGTACACGAGAACACGATTTTTTGACTGATTTTTTAGCATAATAGTATTTATGAGGGCGATACTGCTTTTGTACACACTTTAGATAAATTTGCGATAATTCTTGCCATGGACAGCCAAATTGATTGCGTTTGAAATGATTTGCGCACAATTTTTGGTGAAAAAGTCTATCTCTTTGGGCGTCAAAATCAAGTCGGGCAAGTTCGCCAGCTCGCCAAAATTCTGGGCGGAAATCATCAACGGCACACCGATTGTGATAACGGGAGCGCCTAGACTTGCTTTGTCAAGCGGACGGTTTTTGCTTCCCACCCCACCGCCTGGCGTGATTGAAGTGTCACTTATTTGGAAACTGCACCCGAGTCGCTCGTGATTTTTCGCCGTTAAAGAGTCTATCAAAATGACGATTTGCGGGCGAATTTCTCTGGCTACGCTTGTGACAATTTCGTGTGTGGCAATGCCGTTTAGCCCGCTTACTCCAGGAATTAGACACGCCAAATCACCCAAATCTTCCCGTAATTTTGCGGGTATGCTGTGCGTCGGTAAGAGATTTTTTACAACTTCCGCCCCAAGACTATCCGCCATTACAAATGCGTTGCCAAGTCCAACTACCAAAACGGACGGGCGAGAGAAATTTAGCACCTTTAAATACCGCAAAATCTCGCTAGCTAAAAGATTCCCCGCATAATGTCGTGCCTTGTGATAGGTGTGAATTATGGGGCTGATATTGAGCGTAGAATACCGCCCCTGTGATTTGTGAAGTTTGCTGGCTTGTTCTGGTGAAATTTCCGCACGAAAAATTCTTGCACCGAAACTTCCACGCATTTCCACCCGCCCCAAAACTCCTTCATCGGCGCTATTGCATAATTGTTCATCAATTAAATCGCTAAAAATCATCGTTTTTTACCTCTTTTTTAAATTATTTACAAAAAAATGCTAAATAACTCTTGCAAAATTTGATTTTTTGTGATACAATTTACGAGTAACAAAATTTTCATAGGAGATACAATAGTGGCTAACATTAAATCACAAAAAAAGAGAATCGTTACTAGTGAAGTAGCTCGTGTCGCTAACAAGTCTAAGAAATCTCGTATCGCTACCGAAATTCGTAAATTCCGCGAACAAATCGCTGAGAAGAATTTTGAACAGGCTGAGGCTACTCTTAGAGAAATCGTTAGTTTGATTGACCGCGCTAGACTAGACAACGTGTATCACGCAAACACTGCTTCTCGCAAGAAAGCTGGGCTTGCAAAAGAATTACACACTGCCAAAACTACGGCATAAATAAAGACCTCCCTTTTAGGAGGTTTTTTTACTCAATTCAAATCAAAAATAGGAGATTTTTATGAAATTAATACTAAATGCGGACGATTTCGGGCTTAGTCCTAGCATCAATCGTGGAATTATCGAGTGCGTTGAGAACGGGCTTGTCACAAGCACCACGATGATGATGAACACACCTTACACCGACGAGGCAATCGCTCTCGCAAAAGAACACAATCTTAAAAATGTTGGAATTCACCTCAACTTAACTTATGGCAAGTCTGTTTTGCCCGCTAGCGAAGTACCAAGTCTTGTAGACGACCAAGGGGTTTTTCATTATGTTTGTATGCTGGGATACTACACGCAATACCTAGATGCAAAAAAGGAATTGCGGGCGCAAATTGAGAAATTTTTGGCAAGCGGGCTTACCCCCACGCATCTTGACCACCACCACTACTTTAACGAAATTCCCAACATTTTGAAGGCTTATCACGAACTTGCAAAAGAGTATAATTTACCTGTGCGCAGTATGGACGAAAACGCTAGAAACCTCGCAAGAGAATCGGGACTTAAGACAACGGATGAATTCAGCTTTGCTTTTCATGGGAACGGCGTGGACATTAGCACTTTTGAGGTCTTGAAGTCGCTGTTTTGGGACAAGGACATTTCGCTAGAGATTCTTACGCACGTGGGCTATCTCGATGACTACACTCGCACGCAGACAAATTACTTGCGTCGTGAGGACGAAATCGCTGTTTTGCGTCAGGCAAAAGAGCAGGGCTATTTTGACGATATTGAGCTAATTAACTTTGCGGACTTATAAAACTATTTAAGCGAGCAAATTTTACAAAAACCGTAAGGACGGAGCATTTTGCCCCGCCCTTTTTGTGCGTTTGAATCTATATTTTGTTGTTTGTCCGTACTTTTAATAGACCTTGATAGTCCGTTCAGCGCTTGCGTCTTACATTGATATACGCATACGGCAAACCTTTTCACGATCGTAGCGCTCACGCAATTCCTTGTACTTGTCCGCCAATTTAATCAGATAAGCTTGTTGCTCTGGGAAGTCTAGTTTATCATACTCAGCGTGGTCGATTAGTTGCGTGATTGGATTCGTGACAAAAGAATCACTCTCCAAAATATGACAGACTTTGTGATACAACTCTTCATCGTTGTCCGTACTGAAGCCGTAAAACTCACGCATCAGCCGTTTGGAATAAATGCGGTTTATTTTTTCCGCACTTTCGTTAGAATTTTTTATGTATTCCTCCCTTTCACGCCGAATTTTGTCCCAAACACCGCTTGCCATCCTTTTCTTTGCTAATTTTGCGTAATCGCTCAAGCTCAGCTTTTTTTGTTTTTTATTTTGCATTTTTTTGCCTCCTAACACGCATAATTATAGTCAAAAAAGTAATTTTCGCAATCAAATTTTATCAAATTTTGGCTTTTAGACAAAGAAATACAAGAATATACAAAAAAACACATCAAGTGAATCGATGTGCTTTAAGTTTATAAATTAAGCGAACTTACGAGATATTATTGTCCGTTTCTTCAAGAATTTCGTGTGCAAGGTCACTCGCTTCCCGAGTCTTATTCGTAATGCCGTCGTTTGAATTGATTCTTTCAAGCAGAGCGTTCTTGTTTTGTTTTTGCTTTTTGACAGATTTTGAACTCAATTCTTCGTCTAAGCCAGGGTCTTGCTCCAAAGTAATCTTAGGCTCTTTGTTTTTTAGTGACTGCAATTTCTTGAAGTCGTCCTCTTCCTTTTCAATTACAACAGCACCAGCGTTGTCTTGCGTGAGGTCAAGCATTTCGGAAATGTCGTAGAAATTCTCGTCAATAATTCCCGCCTCGACAAGCTCTTCGTGTTCTCGTTGCGCTTCCCTTGCTTGAAGTTTCTCGCTCATAACAACCGAAATTACTGCAGCAATAGGTGCGGACAAAATCATTCCAATAACGCCGAACATTGCACCACCCAAAATCAACGCCAAAATTACAATTACTGTGCGGACGTTCATACGTTTACTCATAACGAGCGGAGGAAGGAAAGTTGTAACAATCGCCCATTCAGCAATGGTAAATATAAACGCTACGAAAAATAGGTTTAAATCGCCCGCCATTAAAGTAAACATTAACAGTGGGATTGAAGCGATGAATCCACCGATGTATGGGATAATGGACAAAACTGCCAAAATCAAACCAAGCAAGAACGAGTACGGCACACCCATAATTAGATAGCCGATAAAACCGATTAAGCCGACCGTTGAGCAAGTGATTATGGTAGAAATAATGTATTGATTCATCATTTCTTTTGTACGGCGGGTTATGTTTATAACCTCCTCCGCTTTCCTGCGAGGATAATATGCGTATGTGTAGCGCTTGCAAGTTTTAGCAATTAATTCCTTATCTTTTAGCAAGAAGAAGGAAATCAAGAAGCCCATCAACGAGGAGAAAATTGTTGAAACTATGCCAAACACGTTCTCAATATTTATTGATTGTGTGAAATCTGAAATGAATCCACGAACCGCCTCGATAACTGTTTCGGCAGCACTTACAGCGGAATCAGGTGAAATACCGAAAAACTGAATTACTTGCACAATTACGAGTTTGACTTTTTCTAGCAGTGCATTTAGTTGTGCTTGGTCTGTAAACTGCTGAACCATAGCGATGATGCTTGGAATACTGAACGCAACAATTCCGACAATCAGCGCTATTACAACAATATACATAATTGTTAGCGAAATAGCTCGCTTGATTTGCGCACTCTTTGCGTTGCCGACAAAAGCATTTTTGAGTAATTTGTTTTCAATCAAGTCCATAGGCTTTAAAAACAGAAATGCTAGCACCATAGCAATTATAACTGGCGTCAACCCTGCTAACAAATTGTTGAACAGTACACTTATTTTGTCCCCCGCCATAGTCCATAAAATCAAAGCGGCGAGTAGAACGATAAATATCCAAACGTACCATTTGCGCATTTTTCCTTGCCCGTTTTGCTGAAAATCTGCTGGGTAATCTTTTTTGTCCATACTAAACTTCCCCCTTTCCTTTTTTCTTCTGAGTTTTTGAAGCTTTTTTGTTCAACTTTTCCGCACGCTCAATTTCACAATACAAATCGCTTGCCCGTCGTTTATCCTCGTCCTTGAATTTCTGCAAAAGCGGAGCAATCTTTTTATTGCCGAATAAGTAGTCATAAAGTATAACCAAAATACCTTGCAAAAGGTAGCCATAGTATGCCAAAATACGCCAAAACAACATCGCCCAAACGGTAATACCTGATGCACAATTCTTGAAATACTGCCCAAACAACGCACCAAAGGACAATTCAGCCGAACCACCGCCACCAGGAATCGGGATAAAGCTTATCGCCAAATCACACACGATTTGCAGAATCATCAGTTGAAACCAAATTTCCAAGCTCGGCTCACTCGTAAACATACAATAAATGACAAACGGAATCGAATACGCAGCCGTCAAGAATATGATAGTAATTATAGTTTGCAAAAACGCATTCCAGCCACTTTTCATAAACATTTTAAATGTCGCAGTATACTGCTTAACTGTACGAATAACTTTCTTAAAGGTTGCCTGATAATCTTTAACCAGATGCAATTTCGAGCCGAATTTTAGGAAACCGATTACCATTCTAGGCGCAACCTTCTTGCTTACTGACAGCATAAAAATTAGCACAATCAGTAGAGCGTTTAGTAGCAAGCCAATCCAACTTAACGTCCTCAAAATCGGGTTGATGTTCAAATTCATAAACAAACTTGTAACCAACAATGTCCCTGTATAGAAAATAAAAACGATTTGAGCAAAGACGTATTTTGATAACGGCACACTTGATGCAGTACTAGCATTTAGCCCACGCTTACTTAAATAAAAAATCTGAAACGGCTGACCACCAGTAGATAGCGGGGTAATACAATCGTAAAATCTACAAATCGCCGTCGATTTATAACTTAAAAACGGTCTATATCGCCCTGTGACTTGCTTAATGGAAATCGCAATTCTTGCCGAATCGAGCGCATTAATAAGAAAGAATAACAACACCGCTGCCAAAAGCCACCACAAATTTATTTGAGATGAAACAAGGTCAGCAAAAGAAATTGCACCCTCGCTACGAATTTGGAAAAACAAAATTATCGCCAAAATAACAAGGTTCAGCATCAAAAAGCCGAAATTTATCCATCTTTGGCGCTTGCTTTTTTGTTTTTCAGCCATTTTGTAACTAGAGTCCACAACTTCTTTTACGATATTATCTTGCTCCGCTTCCTTTTTTAGAAGCGGTAAAGTATTTTTAGTCGTGACAACTTCGTTTTGCTTGTTGGGTTTATTGACGAGGGTAAATTTCTTTTGTAAACGGCATACGGAAAAAGCCTTGCTCTTAAACAAGATGGGTTGAATTTTTTCTTGCTTTGTTGCAGAGGCCTGAGCCTCTATTTCACCAATTTTTTCGTCAGCCATTGTTCCCCCGAGATATTATGCCCAATATTTATAACTATAATATTATCAAAAATATTTTAGTTTGTCAAAAGAATAGTAAGAAAAATTGGGAATTATGCCCAATTCTCCAAATCATACTTAATTGTACCGAAATTTTGGGTATCTTCGGTCACTCGCAACTGCTCTGAAATATCCACGCCAGCAACAGCCAACACATCATTCCCCACCGCCAAAACAGGCAAAAAGTCACGCAATCTTGCAGGAATCTTCTTGTCCACTAAGTAAGATTTTAATTTTTTGGTACCGCCTCCAAATTTTTCAATCACATCACCATCTTTGCGCATACGCCATTTCGCCCCGTTCGGAACTTTATCAACGTCAAACACCAAAAGCCCTGCATCAAATTGCGGATTTTTTGTGCGTTTTACTTGCAATTTCCCGTAATCACCGAATTGAATTGTGCCGAATTTGAAATTCCACTCAATATCAACATCAAATTTGGGTTTTTTGCGTACGAGCGTAATGTATTCATACTCCCGAAAAGCCTCCACGCCTTGAGGCAAATCAAGTTTTGCCCCATTTTCGCCGAATTTTGCAAGGTTTAAAATCAAATCGAAATGCTTGCGTTCAAAATCTTGCGTTACGCCGAGCGCTAAAATTTGGTCGCCAATCATACGATATACAATCGGCTTGTCGTACAAAAAGTACGTGAGCGGGATTTTGATAACATCATTTGAGTTGAGAATTGCATCAAAATTCATCATTTTACGGATAAATGCATCGTCCTCTCTACAAATTCCACCAAAAGAACACAGCGTCGCATCTAACTGTGGCCAAACTTTGCGTAAAAGTGGCATAACCTCTTGTCTAAGTAAATTCCTAGAAATCGTGGTGTCTTGATTCGTTTCGTCCTCACAATAAGGAATAGCGTTGTCCGAAACGTACTGCATAATTTCCGCCTTAGGAGTGGTCAAAAACGGGCGAACATAGTAGCCGTCACGCACCATACTCATACCGCTCGCACCCGTCAACCCGCTACCTCGCAAAATATGTAGCAGAATCGTCTCCGCCTGGTCTCTTTCGTGGTGCGCAAGCGCAATGTAGTCCACAACTCCCCTTTCTTTTAATGCGGAGAAAATTCCGTATCTCGCCTTTCTACAAGCGTCCTCCAGCGTAATGCCGTCCTTTCTAGCGATTACTCCCGCTTCAACTCTTATTTTCTGAAACGGAATTCCATTTTCTTCGCAGTATTTTGCCACGAATTTCGCTTCCGCCTCATCGTTTTCACGAGTGCCATGAATCACGTTAATAGCGCCAACCTTGATACCCAAAGCGTCTTGGTTGCTAAAAAGCAAGTGCAGAAGCGCCATACTGTCCGAACCGCCACTCACAGCCACACCGACCTTGCTTCCTACTTTAAATAAATTATTTTTCTTAATTAAACTTATGATTTGTTCCATTTCTTAATCTCCTAACGGATATTATACTACACATTGCAAATTTATACAATAGTATTTGCGCAAATTTTTAAAGTTTTGTGAATAATTTCGCCACAAGAACCGTCATATCGTCTTTTGGGTAATTTTGATAATTTTTTAACGCAATTTCAAGCAAGCGATTGGCGATTTCTTGCGGGTTTAAAGTGTCCATTTGTGCAAGACAACTTCTAATATCGTCCAAGTTATCAAAACTATCAATAATTCCGTCCGTCGCAAGAATTATCATATCGTTATCTTTAAGCACGAGCGAGCGCAAATCAGGTTTTAACTCTTGCAAAATTCCCAAAGGCAGAGCGCTACTCTTTAACTCAGCAATTTGCTCGCCGTTTTTTATAAAACTTGACGGCGAACCGACTTTTATCATCTCGCAAATTCCCGAATGTGTATCAATTACGCAAATATCAACAGCACTAAATTTCTCCTCCCCAGTGAGCGAAAGCAACTGATTTGCCGACCGCAAAATCAAATTACTGCTAAAGCCCGCCCGATAGAAACTCTCAATCATATTCAGCGCAAGCGTGCTTGTATTGGACGCATCTTGCCCGCTTCCCATTCCGTCACACAGAGATAACAAAATTTTGTCGCCCCCAAGTTTTAAGACCGAATGCGTGTCGCCCGATTTCTGCCCAAGAGTTTTAGGCCTAGACGCCACCCCAAAAATCACGTCAAAAGTGCTGACATTTTTGCAGTTCACCACGCAAAAAGTGGGCTTCGTTTCGGACGAAATGCCTACAATCTCCATTTTTACGCCAAGAACTTTGTTGAGTACCGCCAGCAATTCGGGGTTGCTTGCGTCACGAGTTTTGACTACCAAAGTCGCTCGACAAATCGTGTCATCTTGCTGATAAAAAACGGCTTCGCTACACTGAATTCCCGCATATAATAACTGCTCAATCAGTGCAGTTTCCTGCTCAGTATCAAAAGACACCGCCTCGCTCATTTCGTTCGCCAAAGCGCCGATAATGTCCGCAATTCCCGTCATCTGCTCACTAAGCAGCCGTCTGCTACTGTTAAGCCCGCTTTCCTTTTGGTTGCTATTTTTATACTCAGCGACGATTGTATTGATAAAATTTAGCATAATCGGTAGCCTAACGCAATTTTTAGCGATTACGGGTGGTACGTCTATAAGCGACACTTTCCCCCGCTCATACGCTAGCAAAATTAGACTGATAATGCCGTCTTGAATACTTGTGTAAAACCTTGCACATTCTTTGCGTTTATGACAACTTTCGCAATTACTTCTCCGCACCTGACCACCCAAAATTCCCAAATTCTCTTTTAGGCCCCCATTTGAGCTAACCATTTTCAAAAAAACCAGCCCCAAATCGTCAAAAACCTGCCCCAAATCATACAGCCGTTTTTGTAGCGCTCGGCGATTTTTGTTGATGAGCGAACGAACCGCAAAATCTTCCTTGTCAGTCAACACAGATTTGCGCCAAAAACTTATCCACCTTTTTGGAATAAGTAGATAAATACCCACAGCGACCACCACAGAAATCAGATGAATCAAATCATAATCGCCCAAGAAATACAGCCCCGAAATCACGTCAATCAGCAAAACGGCAAGCCCAGACCACACCCGAATATTACTTTTGCAAAGTGAAGCGAATAGCCCCATAAAAATCAAATGCGACAGCACCAAATAATTCCCGCTCGCAAACGCAACACCGAGACCAAAAAAAATCGCAACCAGCACGCAAACAACCGCACCCAAAATATCGGCGCAAAGAAGTAGGACAAGCGCCAAAATTCCGTAAAAATAATATGTAGAAAACGGCAAGCACCACAGCCCCGCCCCAATTCCAAAAAGCATTACGCCGAAGCATATAATTTCGTCAACGCAGTATTTTCTCCGCACACCTTTCAAAATCACATTTTGCAAAATATTTAAGTAACAATACATACAAATCAGACCCAAAATCACCGTTACAATCGCTTGCCACAACGCTTCGGGCGACCCGCTCGACAGATAAATTGCGCCGAATTGCGACAAAAAGCAATAGCACCCGACAAGCACACGATTGAGCGGTTTTTTAAATCTATAGTGCAAGAAAAACGCAACCAAAAGCACCCCCACTGTGATTGAATCAACGATTAAATGTGCCACTGTCCCATACGCCAAAATTCCACTCAAAACGTAAAGCGGTGCTAAAATGTAGATTTTTTGATTGCACCAAACAAGCGCAAAAAACATCCCAAAAGCAAAAGGAGTTAGCCCCGCAATATTGCCGTTCATTAGCACAAAAAAGAGCAAAAATATGCCCGCATATTTCCCCGAAACCCGCAAAAAAGACACCTTTTATCACCTCAAATAAATTATATCGCAAGTCCGCCTAAAAAGGCGGTGCAAAATAGCAACAAAAAAGTCGAAATTCTTGATTTGCGAAAAGATTATGTCAAAATCTTTGCTTTTTTTGAAATATTGCGATATAATTAAACCATCTTAAAAGGAGCATTTATGCAAAAAGTTTATGTTATCACAGGAGCGTCAAGCGGTATCGGGTTAGCTATCGCCCGCCTTGCCTTAAGTCAAGGACACATCGTCTACAATTTCAGCCGTAAACCCGCCAACATAGACGGAATCCACGACGTTACTTGTGACGTAACCGTTCCCGATATGGTCACCGACGCTTTAAAAACAACTTATCAAAAAAACGGCCGAATCGACTGCGTCATCAATAACGCTGGTATGGGAATTAGTGGCCCTGCCGAATTAGAACCGCAAGCCGATGTTGACCGCATAATTGATGTCAATTTCAAGGGTGCTATTGACGTTGCCCGCAAGTCTATCAAGTATTTAAGGGAAAGTCACGGCGTTCTTGTTAATATCGGCTCTGCAGGTGGCGAATTCGCTTTGCCTTTTCAAGCATATTACAGTGCAACAAAACTCGGTTTGCAAGCGTTTAGTATGGCACTAAAAAATGAGGTTCGTCCGTTCGGGGTTAAGGTTACTTGTGCGCTTCCTGGCGATACCAAAACCGCTTTTACCAAAAATCGAATCAAAACCGAAGCACTAAATAGCGACTATGCAAGGAGAGTTACTCGCAGTGTAAGTAAAATGGAGCGGGACGAACAGCATGGGCTTGACCCCGATAAAGTTGCAAGGGCGATTTTTAAATTGTCACTTTCACGCAACCCGCCCGCAACTCGCACAATCGGAGCAAGCTACAAGATTTTGCGGTTTATAAAAAGGCTGGTGCCTGAGAGATTTTTGACTTTTGTATTATATAGGATGTATGGTAGATAATTATGCGTATTTGTGTTCTTGCTAGCGGTAGCAAAGGAAATTGTACTTATGTTGAGGGTGAAAACACCCGAATTTTGATTGACGCAGGGCTTACGAAAACTGATATAGAAACAAGGCTTGCGCTTATCGGCGTTGACCCGAACAGTATCAAAAGCATTTTGGTCACACACGAGCATAGCGACCATATAAAAGGCTTGGGCGCTTTTGCTCGGGCGCACGATACCGAGATTTTTGCACACCCTGACACATGGGACGAAATGGAGGACAAAATCGGAGTTATTCCCGCCCATCACAAATTGGGCATTTTCAATAACGAATTCAACATTGACGAATTGAGTATAGCAAGTTTTGACTTGTCGCACGATAGTCGGCACTGTTTGGGCTTCAGCGTCTATGAAGGCAACAAAAAATTCAGCACCGCCACAGATTTGGGCTTCATTACTGACCGAATTATAAAGAATTTGGCGGACAGCAGTCTAGTCGTCTTGGAAGCGAATCACGATATTAATAGACTTTTGCAAAACCCCCGCTATCCTATCGCCCTAAAAAACCGCATTTTGTCAAAATACGGGCATTTAAATAACGAAGATTCCGCAAACGCCGTTCTAAAAATGCTGGGTTACGGCGTGCGGGGGCTGATTCCTGCCCACCTTAGCGAAGACAATAACACACCCGAACTCGTTTTGCGTGCGCTTCAAGAAGTCGTTGCGAAAAACGGCGGAAATTTGGCAAAAGAGCTTCACGTTGATATCGCAAAACAACACCAAATCGGCAACATTTATCGGTTAAAGAGCTAAAACGCTCTTTTTCTTTTGAATTTTCCGCTTTTGCTGGAGAGATTTGGCAAATTTATGTATATTTGCGTTTTTCTTGCGCAAATTATTGTCAAGAAATGTTTAAAGGAGCATATTATGGCTAAAAATTCAACACAAAATAACGATACAAGCAAACAAAAAAGGGCTTCCGCAAAAGCAACCGCAAAAGAACCCCTCATTAGTACACGCAAAAAAGTCGGAATCGCAATTTATTTCACTTTTCTTGCAACTTTGGCGGGTGTAATCGGCGTGCAAATACTGCTTTCGCAAAACTTCGCCGAGCCGATTCCGACTTCCGACCCGTATTCCACGACCACCACCGACACGCAAACGCCTCAGCAACCCGAAACCTACACAGTCGCACCCAACGACGCAAACACTCAAAACACCTCCCCGACGCCCAACACTAGCAATTTGCCAAATGCGACTGCCACCGCTAACGGAAATTCGACAAGTTTTGACACAACTACAACCGACAACGGCACAACCGCTAACGGTTTACCCGCACCAAACGAGCAACAGCCGTCAGCAGAAAATCTCGCAACCGACAACACAACCCCGTCGCAATTTCCAGTCACTAACGACGGCACAACTCTCAAAACAACGATTTTTAGCGCTTCACCCATAGACGAAAACGCACCGCCTCAACGCACCGCCACCCCGTTTTGATTGTCTGTGAAAGAATCAGTGAAGCGGTTTTACCGCTGAACCCAGATTTAAATAACAAAATGTTTCCTCCTCTTTGTCATCCTGACCGCTCCATCGTAGCTTGTCTGTGGAAGAATCTGTGAGTGGAGCGAACCCAAATAAAAAAGCAAGTCAAAGACTTGCAGAGGTAAAATAATTTTATCCTCTTAATACGCAAGGGGGGACACCCATTTCGCAAAAGGATAAATGATTTCTCCTCTTAAAAACGGGGGGCTTGGTGCGTGCGTTCGGCACGAACGCACGCTGCTCCGCAAAAGCGGAGCAAAATACGCTGAAAGCGTATGCACCAAGCCCCCGCCCCCGTTGTTAAGAGGAGTACTCTTTAACCAAATTCAAAAGAGATTCGGGGCAATTCAGCTCGGGCATTGTAGCACAAAGAGTGAGCAAGCTCGCAAGAATTGTGCCGATTTTTTGTTGCGGGATTTCGGGGAAATTCTCCAAAATATCGCTACCATTAATTGCCAAATCGTGAATACAAAATGGCGTATTGTCGTACCGCATAAGCTCGTAAATACGCAAAATATTTTGACCTATTTGAGCGATTTTAAGCAAGCCGAAAAGTTCGGGGATAACCGCATTAAATTTTTGCAAAAACAGGCGAATTTGGTCTTGTGAAGTAAGCGAGCCGTTTTTGACAGTGGAAAAAGCCTCAGCGATAAGTGATTGACGTACAATTTCCTTCTTATTTAGCATAATACCCTTAACGCCTAGCACAAGGTTTACGCTTTCGTTATCAGGAAACATCTCTAGCGCCGAAAACATATCGCACAAAAATGCTGGCACACGCAAAGCGGGTGGCGAAATCAGGAGCAACTTCCATTTAATTCGATTGATTTGTGCTTTTTGAGTTGTGTTTAGTGTATCAAAAAAATCGGTCAGCACGAATTTCCAAGCGCCTAATTCCCCCAAAATCTCCAACCCCCTACACTGCAAACCGCTTTTGTTAAGCGTTTGATATTTGTTGTCGGCAAAAAGCATAGAGACGATTTCACGATTAAATCTCTCTTGCGAAATATCGCCCAACTGCCCCACTAACAATTTAGCTGTTTTAAAAGTCTTGTCGTCGATTGCGAAATTGAGTTCGCTAGAAATTCTTGCCATTCGCAAAATCCTCAGCCCGTCACGACTAAAGACGATTTCGGGCGTTTCAACAGTTTTGATAACACGCTTTTTGATACAATCCACACCGTCATAAAAATCTAGAATTTCTCGCCCCAAAATGTCGTAATAAAGGGCATTAACGCTAAAATCACGACGGCTTGCATCAGCACGAATATCGTCAACAAAAGTCACGTCGTCGGGACTATGAACACCGCCAGCGGAATATTTCTCCGCACGAAAAGTTGTATGCTCATACTCAACAGATTTTGCGTTGTCAAAAATATGCAGAGTGCCGAGTTTGGAATTAATTAGCACACAAGAAAAACGGGTGCTGTTCAAAATTCTCTCCACGTCCTCAACTTTTGCGCTACTACAAATATCTATATCAGTTTCGCAAAATCCCATCAAAGCGTTACGGACGAACCCGCCGACGATATACAATTTAAAACCATTTTTGTCAAAAATCTGCGCCAATTCCGTCAGATTGTCATCAACCATCAAATCTTTTTTCATAATTCCTAGTATATCACAAAAAAGCGATTTAGCAAACAAAAAACGGCGTTTTATCCAAAAATTCCGCCGTTAATCAAACTTGCAAGGCTACTAAGCGCCTCAATTCGCCTTTCAATAATGTTATAGACAGTTTTCGCTTGCTCGGGCTTCTCCTCTAAATTGCGGATACTAACAAGGTTTGCAAGCAAATTTAATTCCGTCCGCAAATATTCTCTTAATGCACCTTGAAAAGTATTCGGCGCCGAAGACGGCAACGTTGGGTTTGTGCGACTTCCCGATTCGCTAGGATAAAGTGCTATTAAATCTGCATAATCTTGCCCGCTAAGTTCAGAAAGCTTGCGAATAAATTTTGCAATACAACCACTGCTCGTACGAGTTGCCAAAAAGTTTAATAAATTGTCGTTTTTGTTCCAATCGATTCGTTTTAAAATGCGTGTTTTATCCGCACAATCAGCACAATCGCCCTGTTGCGTTGCGGACACGTTGCGAGTATATTCTTGATTCATTTTGAACAAACTTACTTCGTCTGGGGTTTTATAATCATTATAATCCATTTTCCGCCCTCCAAAAAACTCCATTTTTTATATGAAACAAAAGGAAAATTTGTGAAAATGTCAAAAACAACCGCCAACAAAGTCGCAAAACTTCTTTCTCAAGAAAAGCAGATTGAAGAGAACTTGCTTATAAAGAAAAACAAAAACCTACCCAAATCATTGCGTAGGTTAATATCAATTAAACGGAAATTAGCGCTCCTTAGCCTCGTTAAATCTCTCGACGATCCTCAAGTGCACGAGCAAGAGTGACTTCGTCCACGTATTCAATATCAGTCCCCATACTCACACCTTGCGCAATTCGTGTAACACGCACTCCAAGTGGTTTGAGTAATCCACTAATATAAATCGCAGTCGCCTCGCCCTCAACTGTAGGGCTAGTCGCCAAAATCACCTCACGCACCTTGTCGGTCGTAATGCGATGCAATAATTCCTTAATGCGAATATCCTCCGCCGACTTACCAGCAAGAGGGTTCAGCAACCCATGTAAAACGTGATAAGTACCATTAAAATCGGTCACCCGCTCCAAAGCTAGCACGTCTTTGGGCTCGGCAACGACACAAACTAACGTCCTATCACCCTTTTCACATGTTTGGCAAATTTCTCGATCTGTAAAATTGCCACAAACGGAGCAGTATTTAACATCTTTTTTTACATTAAGTATTGCAGAAGCGAATTCTTCCGCCGTTTCGCCATCCATACCGATGACGGAATATGCATACCTAGTGGCAGTCTTCCGCCCGACACCAGGCAATTTATTAAAAGCAGAAATCAATTTTTCTACTGGAATAATAAAATTTTTCAACTAAAACATTCCCCCAGGCATTTGCGGTGCCATTTCCGCCATCTTCTCATCTATTTGACGATTTGCATCATTTACGGCAGCCATAACAAGATCCTCGAGCATTTCCTTGTCCTCAGGGTCGATGACTTCAGGCTTAATAACAACGCTCGTTATTTCACGCTTGCCGTTCATTTCAATTTCCACCATTCCACCGCCAGCATTGGCGTAAAAGGTTGTCGCCTCCAATTCTTCCTTATCTCTTTGCATTTGCTCCTGCAATTTTTGTGCCTGCTTCAATAAATTCTGCATATTAGCACCACCAAAACCATTAAATGCCATAATTAAAATCTCCTTAATTTATTACTTGAATATTTGCGCCCAAAATCTTCTGCAATCGGTCAATTTTACTTTCAGCCGAATCTCGCAAAGTTTCGTCCAGCACAAATTCAATACCTACATTATACCCTAAATTTCTCAAACTTTCAACCAAATCGCCACAATTTTGTGGTTTTCGTAACATTTCGTAATCAAGTCGGCTCGGAACATATACAATAAGCGTTTTGTCACGCAATTCCACCTTGCCCAAATTTACGCAAACTGTGTGAAGCATAATCTTATTTGCCTTTTTGATTGCAAGTAGTGTTCGCCCCCACAATACTCGTGGGTCGGGTAACGGCTTGTCTAACACAATTTCTTTATCGGCGTTTGCGTCCGCATTTTTTTCTATTTTTTGTGTAATTTCTTGCTTAGAATCATCACTTGTAGAATCTACGCACTCATTTTTCTTCTGTATTGGCGAAATCACAATCTCCCCCGAAACTGCCTTAATTGTCAGTTTTTTTTTACTTCGTCGCTAAGCAAACTCAGTGCAGTCGTTTCAATAAGCAACGCAGGGTTCAGCGAATACTTTAGTTCGGCTTCAATTTTACTAAACGACTGCATTGCATGATTCAAGCGGTTTAGTTGCGTTTCGGTCGCCAAAGTATTCATTTTTTGGATAGCACCACTGTCCGAGTTGTCCGAAATTGCACCCTCGCCACACGTTTTTATTACAAGCAAATCTCTAAAAAATTTCGTCAAATCGTTAGCGGTGACCAGCAAATTCTTACCCGACTGGCAAACGCCTTTAAACTGGTCAAAAAAGTCCTTGATTCGCTCCTCCAAAATTGCCGAACCCAATTTATAAATTGTTTCGCTATCACTTACACCCAAGACGTTTACAACATCTTCGTAATGGATATCGTTGTTCGCAAAACTTGCACACATATCAGCAATACTTAACGCATCACGCACACTTCCCTCACCCGCACTGGCGATTAAGTTTATCGCTTTCGGCTCGGCTTTAATATTACTTTGGGCGAAAATATCGGTAATCAACTTCGCAATCACTTCGGTATTAATTAACTTAAAATCGAATCTCAAAACACGAGAAAGAATCGTCGCAGGAAGCTTGTGTACTTCAGTTGTTGCAAGAATAAATACTACGTGAGCGGGAGGCTCTTCCAAAGTTTTAAGCAAAGCATTAAAGGCGCTCGGTGAAAGCATATGTACTTCATCTATAATATATACTTTGTATTTACTAACAGTTGGCGGATATTTGACTTTGTCACGCAAATCACGAATTTCCTCTACACCATTGTTACTTGCGGCGTCAATCTCTATAATGTCGATCGCATTGCTTTCTTTAAGTGCCTTGCAAACTTCACACTCTTCACAAGGCGAACCGTCGCTCTTTGGTTGCAAGCAATTAATCGCACGTGCAAAAACTTTGGCGCAAGTAGTCTTCCCTGTTCCACGACTTCCACAAAACAAATATGCATGCCCGATTTGGTCATTTTTGATTTGGTTTTGCAAAGTTTTGGTTATATGGTCCTGCCCGATTACTTTATCAAAACTTGTAGGGCGAAATTTTCTATAAAGCGCTAAATACATATTATTTCTCCAAAAATTTTAATTTATTTTTAATTCGTACAATAGCATTATCTACCGATTTTTCATTTTTGTCAAGCTTATTTGCTATAATTTTATAACTAAACCCCGCCAAAAACAATTTCAGCACCGATAATTCGAACTCGCTCAACACTTTTTTAACCTCACGAGTCAATTCCTCACTGCTTTCACGTTGCTCCAAAGTTTCGTCAGGGGTCAAGTCCTCACTAGGAATCCCCGAGTCCTCATCTTCTCCGTCCTCGCTAATCGCAAATTGACTGAGACTTGCGTATTCGTTTAGCGGGGAACATTTAAGCGTCATACTATGCCGAACGGCAGAAATCACTTGACTTGACACGCATTTTTTGGCATACGGATAAAATGGCTGTGAAGAACCTGCATCATAGTTTAATAACGCCTTATATAGCCCGATCATCCCCTCTTGAACAAGGTCAGCTTGGTCACCGCCATACAAAAAATACCGCCTAGCAATACTATTCACCATAGGTTTTAGTTCCTCAAACAACTTCGTTTGTGCCACTTCTTCGCCATTTCTCGCAAGTAAAATCAATTCACGATAATATTCGTTTTTATTCTCCAAATTATTTACCTCTTTGTCTTACAACCTCAAAAACCGCCACTCCGCAAGCCACACTTGCGTTAAGGGAGTTCACCTTTCCTAACATGGGCATAGTGATAACCGCATCGCAATTTTCTTTTACAAGTTTGCTAATTCCCTTCCCTTCGCTACCAATAACCAATCCGATTGCGCCCGTAAGATTCTGTCTATAAATATTCGTCCCGCCAAGCTCAACTGCGTATATCCACAAACCCAAATTCTTAAGATGCCCGATAACTGTGTTGAGATTCGTTACCTTGCAAACCTTCATATGTTCAAGCGCTCCCGCACTCGTCTTGGCAACAGTACTATTAATAGGACAAGCATTGTGCTTGGGAATTATCACGCCATGCACCCCCGCACACTCGCACACTCGCAACACAGCGCCGAAATTATGCGGGTCTTCCACTCCGTCCAAAATAACCACAAAAGGTTGCTCTCCACGTTCATCAGCAAGGCGAATTATGTCCTCAATTTCGCAATAAGTATAATCTTGCATTTCCGCCACGAAACCCTGATGATGCTCGTCCTTACATAAGTTAAACAGCGTCATTTTGTCCACATATTCAACTTTAATGTTACGCTTTTTGCACAGCGCTTCAATCTCGCCAGGTTTACCATAAAAATTGTCCTGACAATATACTTTATAGACAGCTTTTTCAGCACGCAGAGCTTCCACTACCGCATTTTTGCCAAATATAATCATTTCCCCTCCATATCAAAAATCTTCGCTAAAATCTCATTAAGCCTTGTGCGATTATTGGATAAATACAAGTACCCGATTAGCGCCTCAAAACCCGTCGCCCGCTTGTAATCTGCCAACCCAAAATGCTTGCTTTTGGTCGTAATCGGCGAATTTTTTGCCCTACGAACTACACCCTCTTCCTCATCGCTTAAGATGGGCGAAATTAATTCCAAAGCCTTGCTTTGTGCCTCAGCATTGACAACCCCCGTTGCCATTTTGTGAAGCTGATTGGGTTTGCCTCGATTGAGCGAAAGTTCATATTCTCTAGCGCACAAAGTATACACCGCATCACCGACCCACGCTAGAGTGCTTGCAGAAATGTTTAACAAGTCATCATGACTAAATTCTCTAAATGTAAAAAAATTTTCCATAGCCAGATTATATCACAAAATTTTATTTCACGCAATTATTTATTAATAATTTGTTGGGGTTAAGAATATATTTACAACAAAGGAATTGAAGTATGATTTGTGCATTTAATTTAAAACTAAAAAAGACCGCCCTATACCTTGTTACTTTTACAGTGCTTTTTACACTTAATCTCTGTATGTCTTGCACATGTAACGCCGTTGTATCAAACTCGTCACCCATGCCAAATTTTTGCGTCGTGCTAGATGCAGGGCATGGCGGAATTGATTCTGGGTGTATGGGTGTCTTAACTAAAGCAAACGAACGGGATATAAACCTAAAAATTGCCCAAAAACTCGGCAATTTCCTTACAAATTTAGGTATGAAAGTTGTTTACACCCGCACAAATACCGACGGGCTTTACGGTACTTTTGCTAGCGGATTTAAGAAACGAGATTTGCAAGCACGTTGCAATATAATTAAGTCAGCCAGCCCCGATTTAGTCGTCAGTATTCACCTAAATAGTTACACAAGCCCGACCGCTAGCGGTGCACAGGTTTTTTATAAAATCGGTAGCAACATCAGTCAAGAATTAGGGCAGGCGCTCCAAGATATTTTTGTTGAAAAAGTTGAGGGTTCAAGAAAAACAAGTATGCCAGGCGATTTTTTTATGCTGAATTGCACCTCAACGCCAGGAATTTTGGTTGAATGTGGCTTTCTTTCCAACCCAACCGAAGAACAAAAACTCATAACTGATGCCTATCAAGAACAACTAGCGTACACAATCGCATGCGGTATTGTCGCCTTTTTCGGAATCAATTAACCCCCTCCGCCCGAAACAATTAAAAGACACCTTAAATATTGCTTAATAACGACTGTTACTTTGTCTTGCTACTAAATATTAGCGCTACCAGAAATCCTATAAAAATCGCCACCGCAAGCCCACCCGCAGTTGCTGTTAAACCGCCCGTAAAAATGCCGATTAGCCCCATACTTTGCCCCATATCAATAGCGCCACGAGCAAGACTTGCGCCGAAGCCAACGATTGGCACAGCAATACCCGCCCCCGCAAAATCGTAAATATATTTGTACACGCCAACCGCTTCCAAAAATGCCCCCAGTACCAAAAAAGTTACCAAAATTCTAGCGCTGGTCATTTTCGTCGTAATCACGAGAATTTGCCCAATAAGACAAATTAGCCCGCCGATCGCAAAAACTTTTATATACATTATCGGGTCAAACATTTTCGCCTTCCTCCTCATTAATAAATGAAACCGCATGCGCAATACAAGGGATTGAATTCCCCTGCTGACTAGACAGCGTACTCATCAAAGCCCCTGTCGCAACGAACAAAACTTTGTTGATTTCACGATTTTTCATCCGCTCGAAAACATAGCTATTTAAAATACTTGCTCCGCAACCGCAACCGCTTCCGCCCATAAAGGTTTTCTGCGAATTGTCAAACATCATTTGCCCGCAATCGCAATAATTATTTCCCAAATGAAAGCCTTTGTATTCCATTAAATCAATCAAAATTTCACTGCCGAGTTTACCCAAATCGCCCGTCAAAATCAAGTCGTAATAATCAGGCTTGCGGTTCGTTTCAATAAAATGCGCCATAAGTAATTCCGCCCCCGCTGGCGCCATTGCCGCCCCCATATTGTTAACATCGGTTACATCCCAATCAACAACTTTGCCAATCGTCCCGCAGTCTATCCCGATTCCAGCGCCTTTTCGCCCCAAAATCGCACACCCCATTCCCGTCACCGTCCATTGCGAAGTCGGTGGCCGTTGCGTGCCGAGTTCTAGCGGATAGCGAAACTGTTTTTCTGCGCTACTAAAATGGCTACCCGTCGCACACGCAACTTTTTCGCCAAACCCACCATCGACAAAACACGCCCCCAAGATTAACGATTCCGCCATCGTGCTACACGCACCAAAAAGCCCAAAATAAGGCACTTGCAAAGCCCGAGCGGAAAAACTACTGCTGATAATTTGATTCATCAAATCGCCCGCAAAAAGAGCGCTAATATCCTCAACTTTCAGCCCCGCATTGTTAATTGCGCGCGCAATTGTGTGGTGCATCATCTTAAATTCCGCCTTTTCGTAACTTTTTTCGCCGTAAAGGTCGTCCTTTAAAACCTCGTGAAAAAACTTCCCAAAATTCCCCTCGCCCTCTTTCGGCCCAACAAGAGAATAACTTCCCAACACTTTTGGCTTGCTTTTAAATATTATTGTCTGCTTGCAACTTTCACTCATAATTGCTCCTTTATGACCGAATTTTTGCCTTAAAACACAAATTTAATCAAAAAAAAGAGATATTTACGCAATATCTCAAAAACTTATATTCCCAAAATTCATAACTGATATGAATTATAACTGATACGAAATCCAACGTTTTATCAACTCAGGACAAATATATTAAAAGGATATATCCTCTTTATTTATACAGACGGACGGGGGACAACCCTGAGCGCCGATTTTTCGGTGTAGAAACAAGCAAGACGAGGAGCATGCCGAAAATCACGAAGGCGCATAGTCAAGCCTATGTAACTGAGTGATTTATCGGCTCGTGACGAAGTATCGTAATGTTTATACATACTCAGCAAAGAACGGGGTTTTCGGTGTAGAAGCAAGCAAGACGAGGAGCGAGGATTTTTTTAGGTAGGAGCGTATACAGACATACGTGACTGCCTAAAAAACACCACAGCGACAACGTATTGCGTAGCTTATACCCCGAAAAACGTCATCCTGAGCGCCGACCCGCGCAAGCCTATATTCGAAGGATCTGTGAAGCGACCGCAAGGCGCTGAACCCAGATTAAAAACAAAAAGGCAATGTGCTTGCCTTCTTTGTTATGTAAAACGGATTTTAGCCTTTAATTATTTTTTATTTGGGTTCGGGCGATGCCCTCACAGATCCTTCGAATATAGGCTTGCGCGGGTCGACGCTCAGGATGACGAAGAAGATGGGCTTTTGGTTATATTTTTTGGTGGGTGGGCGGACAGATGACAAAAAGACGGCCTAATTGATAGGTCGTCCTTTTAAGTTGCCCGCTCTTTAACTACACCAATGTGTAGATTTAGTGACACAAATTATGCGAAATTAATCGTAATTTGCGTCTTTAAAATCATTCTTTCCCGTCGGATGAAGCTTTAGCGCTAACCGTCCAAGAATTCGATGTAATGTCAGCACTTTCAATAGCAGCACTAATATCCTGGCTTGAGTAAACTGCAGCAAAGTACATTGTTGCAGTAAAGTCCTTACCAGCCAAAGCATCTATAGCACTTTCGTTATAACCAGTGTTAATGTAATTGTTAACAGTAACTGACCCATCTTCCTTCAGGGTGTATGTCGCCCACTGAAGCGAGTCTCCAGACTTTTTTATTCCTACACTCTTGTAAGTAGTAGTTCCAGCAGCAAAGTTTGCAGCTGTTGCCTTACTGTCAGCAAGTGCCGTAGAGCCCACCTTAGATGTATCACCTACGTATAAATCAGGGTTGTTCGTGCCACTAATTACGACAGCCACAGCGATCGTTATTGTTTGTCCTGAGGTGTTCTTAATTGTAACAGGCTGAAGAGCAACACCTTGTGTAATGTCTGTATTAGCAGACTCTGTTAACTCTGTACTGATTCCGCCATCCTTGGTCACCAAGTTAGCTTTCCACACACCAGCAGCTGTAAGTCCCGACGTTGCTTCAACTGATACACCACTAGCAAAGTTAAATGTCGTGTTGGCTTTCGCTGTAAACGCAAACGCAGCGAGTACGATTGTAGCAGCCAATGCAGCAGCCAAGAGGACTGACAGCGTAACAATTGCTACAGTTGACATTTTTGTCTTTGTCATAATAAATGACTCCTTTTTTTTAATTTATTTTTTTGTCTAATTTGTTGGCATAAAAAATGCAGAGGTGTGGCAAGCGAAGTAAATTCTCTATCGTTTTGCCGTTTGTCGCGGGTCGATTATAATTCTCTGCTATCCAGCGGTGAATTTCTTGGGCGTAACGATTGATAAAATATTACGTTTGCGAGCACCTCTGCAATTTTTTGCCTACCCTCTAGACTAAAGGGTATTTGAGATCGCTTATTGCCAAACTCGGCTTACTCCTCAACTTGCCCTCTCCTATTTTTATAAGTTCTCTTCTATGGATGTGGTAATCCTGAACCACCCTATAAGCTTTGTGGATAACCACAAGCCCATACGAACTTGCTTTCTAGGTAAGTGATTTGTATCTAGGCTATTGGCTCTCGGTGGTAACTTTGAGGTTCGCCCGTTCGGGTTACTCTCGCCGTCGCAATCTCTTTCCACCGAGTAGTTTAGGGAGGTTCCGCTCCAGAGTTGTTTCAGCCTTTTGTGAATAATACGGAAGACACCGAAAGCATTTTGCGTTTACTTGCGTGCTTCTCCCATACCCTCGTTATAATAATAGCACAAAAAAAATCATTTCGCAAACAATTTTAAGGGGTTTTTTGAAATTTTTTTAATTTTTTTTATTTTTTTTATTTTTTCATTTTTTTGAGGGTATTGGTATTTAACGGGAAAATCTTGCGCTGTGAGAGGTGAAGAAGAGGAAAAATCATCTCCGTCATCCTGAACCCGCCCCGCTTTGATTGTCTATGGAAGAATCTGTGAGCGGAGCGAACCCAGATTGAAAACAAAGAAGGCAATTATTTGCCTTCTTTGTTATGTAAAACGGATTTTAGCCTTTAATTATTTTTTATTTGGGTTCGGGCAAGCCCTCACAGATCCTTCCACAGACAAACTACGATGGAGGGGTCAGGATGACGAAGAGGATAAAACGATTTTATCTTCTTATATATAGGGGGGCTTGGTGCGTGCGTTCGGCACGAACGCACAGTGCCCTGCGAAGCGGGGCAAAATACGCTGAAAGCGTATGCACCAAGCCCCCGCCCCCTGCTTTACGCAAAGTTGTTATTTATTTGACGATTTGGCGTTTTTACGACGAATTAGCATTGTTGCAAGCACGATACAGAGAAGCACGACAGCGATACTAATGAGCAAGACTATCAGCACAGTGTTGTTTTGAATTTTCTGGTAAGGTTCGCTCAGAGTGGTTGCAGTGCTAGACATAACCGAATTGGTGACTTCGACGGTATAGACTTTGTTATCGTTTTCCGCTTGAATAAGGTAACTACTTCCGTTGGCGCCCGCGATAAGTTTTCCGTCCATAAACCACTGATAGCTTAATTTCCCGACAACACCGTTAACAACTGCTGAGAGGGTGTCGACGTATCTAGTAATAGTGACTTTGGGAGCGGTTGCGGTAGGCACGACAACGGAATAACCATCCGAAGTTTGTTGGTTTTTGACTGAAGTGCTGACAAAGTACACGTCAACGACGGAATTTTCCTTATTCAAGTCGTCATATGCTATACTGAATTGGTTATTGGTTGCGGAAAGGTTTTTGCCGTTAACACGAACTAAATCGACTACAAAATTGCTGTCAGGCATAAGAGTGAAAGTCTTGTTCTCCCCTTTGTCGAGCGAACAAAATTCGCTATCGACAGTCCCGCCGTCGTGCGCCAGCACAACGACTTTTTTAGAAGTTTCGCCAGCAGGTTTTTGAGTTGCTACGATAGTGTATGGCGAGAACGAGTTACAGAAAATCACGATTCCGTTTTCGTTAATTAGGCAATCAACTTCTTCGACTTTTTGTGTTGTAGAATTGAAGTGATATGCTTTAAAGGTCACGCCCGCTTCTTGACCGCTATAGCCGTCTGGGAACGGCAACATAATTTTGACACGTTTACTGCTGACGGACGGAAGATTCTTGACTTGTTGACCGCACAAAGTAAAGCTGACGTCATAAGTTTTGCTTGCGAGAATTGTTTGGTTGTTTTTGCTCAATTCGTCGCTAATCTCTGAATTTATAGCGGTTTCGGTAGTTTTTTTGACGGTATCGTTCACGACAAGGGCGACGCCGTTGCTAAAATTCCCGTTGACAGTTGTCCCATCGGCGAGCGTCCAGCCGTTTGTGTCGAGATCGGCGCTTTCAAGCAGTTGCGGTTTGCCGTAAATTTCGTAAGTTTGCCCCCATTTGAGCGGACAGCCGACGTTGGTTTGATTCAGCACGAAAAAGCCCGCTGACATACATTCCTGCCCACTCGCTTCGCTTACAAGCCCTTTAACATACAGTTGATAAGTGCAAGTGTTTGCTGCGTATTTTTTGCTAGTAGTAAACTTGCAAGTTACGGTTTTGACCCCGTCCCAAGCGACGTCTGTGATTGCGATATCGTCTAGCGTCACGCCAGCATTATGCTTAACTTCGACCGAAACGGACTTGCTAGGTTCAGCTTTGAGTTGCTCGTCAAAAGTGAGTGTTATGTTGTAGGTCACACCCGAACGAAGAACTTCGGTGTTTTTGGGAGTTACGGAAATCGGAAAAGGCTTGTGCGTGGACTCAACTCGGTGCTGATTTTCGTAAATGTCGGAGTATTCGAGAAGCTTATTAAATGGTGCTGTGATATCGGACGAAGAAATTTCACTTGCATAAACGACACCAACACGCAAAGTTGGGTAATCAGTTTCAGCAGGAATTAGCACCCCGCTATCAGTTTCATTTACATTAAGCACAAGTTTATCCACGACGTACTTACTCAAGATTGCCCAACCGCTTTGAATATCGCTCGAGTTGGTCATCACGAGATACAGCCCACTTTCTTCATAAATTTGGGTAGCATTTTTGCCCTTGTAAGAAGCTTTTACAAAATGCTCGCCGTCCATTGTCACATCTTCCATAGTGAAATTCGGGTTCAGCGAACTTTCGATTGAGTAATGCGAATTGCAGAGTTCGGGATATCTAAAGGAATAATTCGACTGCGAAATCACTTGATTTGGGATATGGCTTGCACCCGTTGTGCCGTAGCCCGCCAAAAAGTACTTGCAATTTTCTTCGCTCACTTGAGAGTCCATTGTCGTGTCAATCAAATACCAAATTCCGTCGATATTAACGTAATTCCACATATGAAGCTCGGAAAGTTTCAGCTCGTTATTCGTGCTGTCGGTGTATTCGTTATACATACCAATAACGGACACGCAAGGGATACCAAGTTTGTCCATAACGATTTTGAAACTGCGGGCATACGCTTCACAAACACCCTCGCCCGTCACGAGCGCATACGGATTGCGGACGTAATTGCGATTTTCGGCAGTCGTGCAATCCATTTCGGTTTTGTACGAAATTCCATTTCTTACGGCGTCATAAACGACTTTAACCTGGTCAGTCGTGACGGTTTCATTTTTGGCGGCTTGAACGATTTCGTCACGTTTTGCGTTAAAAGTCGTTATAGCCAAATTTACCGCATCAACGCTAGCAAAAGCTGTGCCGTCCGCTATGTAAGATTCCGTCCTACCGATTCCCAAAAAGGCGTAATTTTTGCCCGCTTTGTTGAGCGTGCGGACGGACATTTTGTCAAAATTCACGTAAAACGCTTCGGGGTGGTCAAGATAAAAAGCGTCTTTCCCCGCTCCGAAAGCGTACAAAAGCGTCATTGAATTTGTAGCGTATTTGTCAACGTCGTTTTGCGTCAAAAAGCCCTTTTCAACAAGGTCAACGGACGTTGTGCCGTTCTTTAAATCACCCTTTTCGTACATAGATTTGAGCGCTTTGTAGAACTTGACTTCCAACGAACTTTCGTTGCGCACAAGCTGGTCATAATAGTACGTGCTTGCGTTAACACTGATTGATTTTTCAGTTTCGGCGGTCGGCGACCCGAATTCTTGCGTGCCACCCACGAACGTTCCGACTGAAATAACAAGCAACAAAACTGTAATAACAATCACACAACCCACACAAATTTTGCGTAAATTCAATAATTTCATACCCAACTCCTTAAATTTTACATAATATAATAGCATTTTTTCGCAAAATTCACAACAAAATTAAGGTACATTTCGCAATTTTGACACACTTTACCATTTTTGTAAATAAAATCCGCCCTCGCCTATTTTGTGGCGAAAGCGGTTGCGGGGTTTTTGGTGGTGTGCGGGCGTGCGTGATTATATGCGGGTGTGCGGTGTTGCGAGGATATATGCGGGCGTACGGGGTTGCGGGTGTGCGTGCATATTTTTCGTGCGGAGGTTTGGGCGTGTTGTGTGCATATTTATAAATTATTTTGTATTTTATGCAGTTTGGTTTGCGGGGTTGCGAGGTTGCATTTTTATAATTTTTTGTGTATTTTATTCGTTAGTAAATTTGTGAACGAACGGAGCGAATTTGCGGGGAAATTGTGAGATTTTGCGAGAGAAGAGGACTTGTAAGAGGATGTGGAGGGCGTGTATTTTTATAGGTTTTTGTGTATATTATGCTTGACGGATTGCGTGCTTTTGGGCATTACGGAGGCGATTATGCGAGAGATTCCAAAACGACTGAGCCATCTAGCCAAGACATAATGTAGCCTGCGAGTTTCTTGTGCGTAGTGGTTTCAAAGGCGGCAATTAGGTCGCTTGGCGTGGCGATTTTGTATTGATTTTGTGCATAAAAATATCGAAGGGATCTTTGCATTTTGCTCTCACCTATTAAGTCGTTTATGCTGTCAAACATCAGAGCGCCCTTGACATAAGTCAGATAAACGTACTCGGTTTCGGTGTTGAACTTGTGGATATTTCGGTTCATACTCGTGTCAAGTTCGTCATAAACGTCACGATAAACATCGCAAAAAAGCAGATAACTACTTAGGGTTTCGCCAAAAACTTGCTTGCTTGTGCGGTTGTAAGCGGGGTTTTTGTCATAAAAAAGTGCCGTCGAGTACTCCGCCAACCCCTCATCAAGCCACGCATATTCGCACTCGTTGTTACCGACGATGCCATACCACCACTGATGAGCGATTTCGTGAATAATCGCCTCTTTATATTCACTGTCAACGTCTAGCCCGCTTGACACGTAAACAATGGTCGGGTACTCCATACCGCCTTGACAAAAATCAGCCTTGACGACCCGCAAATTTTCGTACGGATAATCGCCAAACATCGCATTAAACGTGGTCAAAGCGTCCACAGCGGTTGTCAAATTGCTTTCTGCATTTTTGTCGTCAAAGAAGTAGTAACTTACTGTCGTTTCGCCCACTTTTTGCGAGAGTGATTGGAATTTTTGACTGAATATTAATGCAAAATCACGAATAATATTCGCTGAGTAGGTGCTTGTTTTTATGCCGTTTTGCGTGTCCTCGCTCACCAAATTGCCAGCGCTTGCGAGTGTCAATTTTTCGTGGTAACTAATGCTCAGACGGTAATTTGCGACTTCGCTAAAAAACGGGTCGCCGTTTGGGGAATAGCCGTCTGTTACGAACTCGCCATTTTCAAAAACGCACGCAATCGGGTACCAATTCCCCAAATTTAGAGTGTTTTCGCCGTAGCCGAAACGGTGGTTGCAATTCGGGATTGTCAGCATAAATTTCACATTAAAATCTGTCCAATCGCCACTTTTGAGGGTGGAATTTAGCGGAACGACGAGCAAATTCTTATCTTCCCCGCCGATTGAAAAGTCGGCAGTTTTCCCGTTAACCGCCACTGAATTGATTGTGATTGAACCTTCGCTAAAGCCGTTTGGGTAGGTTTTTGCTTTTTGAGATTCGCTTGTTGCCCGATAAGTCGTTGCGTCCGAACGAAAAGCGTTCGGATACAGGTGAAATTTCAGCTCGCCAAAATCCGATGCGCTCGTGTTGTGATATTTCAGATTCATATCGGCGGTAAGCGTTTTTGCTTCGTAGTCGAGTTGCGCCGTAATTTCGTAAGTACTCGCCTGCCGAATGAGGTTTTCCGTATTATTTGGGCTAGCGCACCCCACACACGCAACAGTCACGCAAATCGTCAACATCATACAACAAGTTATCAAAAATTTACTTTTCATTTTCCGCTCCCAAATTTTTGGGATAATATATGACTTGCGGGCGGGCGATTATGCAAATTTGCCGTAAAAAGTCGCTTCTGCGGGAGATTTTTCAACATTGCGGGCAAATCGGCAATAAAAAATGACCTCAAAGATGAACTTTGAAGTCATTTTGATAATATAAATTTAAATTATGCAACATTCATTAATACAGGATATGTGAAGTTGGTCAAAACCCAAATCTTTGTGTCAAAGCCAGAGCCACGACTCGTAAACGTGCTGACTTTCTTACAATTTTCGTCAGAATTTCTGCCGTCGTCACAGTCATAACCTTTATTCAAAATGTAGTAACTGTATTGACGTTTGATTGAATCATCTTCGATGCCGTGAGTGTTGTAGATACAATTCTCAATGTAGCCCGCCAACTTTCTGTTACCAGCCCAAATGCCTGTCGTTTGTCTAACTACACTAGCCGACTCCCAGTAAGCTTGTCCTGCAGATCTTTCAAAAGTTGCACCTGAGTAGCAGTACTTAACTTTACCACAATTTGCGTCGCTTCCGTAAGGCAAATCCGTAACGAACCCAGCCATTACTTCACCTTTTAGGTTTGCTGTCGTGTAGCAGTTTATAATTGTTCCGTTATTTAATGTCGCAATCAGACCGCCGACACGCTTACCTGTCACGCTTCCGCTTGAATAACTTTCACTAACTACAGCGTAGTCCGAAGCTTTTCCCGAAGTTACAAGCAATTCATTTACGGTAATTCCGCCGACAATTCCGCCGACATAGTAACCACCGTTAATTTGCGCTTGCTTTACGGCACATTTCTCAATCGCACCTTCAGAGAAGCCCGCAATTCCGCCTGTGTAAATCACGTCGTCGCTATTTGCCAGCAACTTGCCCGCAAAACTTGAGTACGTTATAATGTAAGTGTTTTTACCTGTTATACCACCGATATTCAAATTCGCTTTCGTGACATCTCTTGCGTCAATCGTGTATGTGTAGGCGCCAGCTTTGTTAATCACGCCGTCGTAACTACAAGATTCCACATAGCCGTTATTGAAACCAACAACACCGCCGACACGAATATCGCCCTTGCAGTCTGCTACTTTAATGTTTATGCTTGCGTGCAAGTCGTATGCTTTCTTTTGCGAACCAAGACGACCAAGCACACCGCCGACATAAACGTCATTTTTGTTTGAAACATAGATTTTGTCAAACCCCTCATCGCTTGATGCGGTTATGTAAGTCTTGTTGTAAAGCGTACTGTAAATCGAATATGTGATGCCGTTCAGACTCTTAGCTTCGCAATAACCCGCCAAAGCGCCGACGCTTACATTTTTGCCGTTAGCTTCATCGATAACGATTTTTACACCCTCAATCGACACACCGTTAATTTGCGCTTTCGAACCTACGTAACCGAAGAACCCGTAGTATTCAACACCTTCGCAATCTTCAATAAACAGGTTGCGAATCTTTGCGCCGTTTGTCATTACAAACTGCCCATTAAATGGATGCTCAGCCGTTCCAACAGGAACCCAAGCCGTTGTCATAATAACATCCTTACTGATTACATAAGAACCGTTGTACGTTTGGTCATCAGCAAAGTCTTTATCAAACAGCGCCCTTAATTCCTCTTGCGTCATGGTCTCAGGTTCAGGTTCAGGACCAGGTGGAGTTGGAGGCGTTGGAGGTGTTGGAGGCGTTGGCGAAACAGATTTTCCGTTAAACACGATTTCATCTTGTGCTGTCGCTTTTGAATTAATGAACGGATATCCGTTATTTTGACCAGACTTCATTTCCCAAGTCTTTTCAAAATTCCAAGAAATATATACGCCGTCGCCACTGTAAGTTACGTAAGCCAAAGTCTTGTCAATCGTTGCACCCTCAGTGTTCAATTTTTCCAAATCCGCTGCGGAAACAACTTTCTTCATTTGAGCCGATGTCAGTCCCATAGCAATGTAATCGCTGTCGCTTACTGTGGTATTACCAATTCCCTTCAAGCTACCACTACTGTCAGCCAAGAAGTAGTTTCCGTAAATTCTGTTGTATGTTTTTTCAGTGTCATTTTCTGGATTGAGAACTACTTTAACTGATTTATCAACGTTTGTATTGTGACCAATAATTGCACCATAACTTGCATTGCTTTGCAATTTAAATTGCACAATCGAATAGTTGTTAACAACGCTTGCTTTTGCAAATTCACCAGAAGAAGCTTTTCCGCTTGCGTCATTTGCTATCCCAGAATTGCAACCAACAATTCCACCAACATTTGCTTCTTTAGAAGTTGTCTCAATGCTAATTCTTGCATAGTTGTTCATCACCAAACTATTGCAGCCGTTAGTACTTACAATACCACCAACATCAGAACCATTTGTCACAATGCTACCAATCACACCACAGTACATAACCTGTGCTGTGTAGCTTTCTTTTGTGAATGTTTGACTGCCCACTGAATCAAAACCGATCGAAACTGCCACAATACCTGCTACATCCGACTTGCTGTTTGTATTTGTGATTGACAAGTCTTTTACATTTATAAACTGAACAGTTCCGCAATTTACCACAACAACTGGAGCAACTGCCACATAATCACCCGAAATTGTAACCTTGTTAAAGTTTATTCTCGAAATCAAGCCACCCTCATCCAACGCATAGAATAAACCTGCAGACTCGCTCAACAAATCTTGCAAATCATAATTTGAAGCATCAATAGAGCTTTTGCCCTCTTTCTTCATCGTGAAGTTGTTAATGCTGTGTCCGTTACCGTTGTAAGCACCGCTAAAAAATGTTTCGCTTTCAAGGTCACCAATAGGCGTCCAAGATTCCTTTGCAACGCTCATATCGATGTCGGCAACCTGAATATAGCACGAATCTAAAGTAAACTTTTCAGTTTTACCAACGTTAGCTAAGTCTGTGTAATTACGCACAAAGAACGGATATGTCTCTGTACCATTACCAACCCTTACCGTTAAACTTAAGCCAGAGTATTTCGTATTTGAAGTTTGCAACTGAACTTCAGCTTTACCACCCTTGTTTGCAACCGTCTCAAAACGGAATACGTTTTCACTAACTTTCTCTTTGAATTTCAAAATAGTTTCATCCGAACTAATTAAACTATAGGTGTCTGCCGATGCATTAGTCCTATAAACCGTCACATCAAGAGTTTCGCCTGTATTTACATAGCGAACTAAGTTGTCATCCTTACCTTCCGAAAAGCTAAAAACCTCATCACTGCGTAAGAAGTAGAACAACGTTAAAGCAACAGTTACTACTACCAAAGCTGCGAGCAAAAACACCAAAAATCTACTGAGAACTTTCGTCATACTTTTTCCCCTCTTTATTTATATATTACAATTATAACACAAAACAAGTCACTTGTCAATATGCTTTATGTAAAAAATATCACAAATTATCGCTTATTTTTGACTTTAAAATGCGTTTCTGTGGATAATATCGATATTTTTGAATATTTATAAAACAAAATCCCATTCAATAGACTTAATTGAACAGGATAATTTTTACTTTTTACAACCCCAAACTGATTGCCAAAGCGTTGTCGATTTCGCCAAGTTTCGAGACCGCCGAGCCGATTTTTTCTATCAAGCGAGCTTTGTCTAGCGTACGAATTTGCTCTAGCAAAACTACGCTATTTTTCTCCAAACCATATGTATCGCCACACAATTCAATGTGTGTAGGAAGCTTCGCTTTGTTGATTTTGCTCGTAATGGCTGCGACAATTATTGTAGGGCTGTATTTGTTGCCAATATTATTTTGCACGACCAAAACGGGACGAATTCCGCCCTGTTCGCTACCAACTACGGGAGATAAATTTGCATAAAAAATGTCGCCTCGCTTGATTGAATCTATCACAGTTTTTACTGCTCCTTTAACCAATTTTCATAATCGTAATCAGCAAAAGCTCCCCAAATTTCCCATTCATTAAATCCACCGAAAGCGGAATAATCTTTTTCATTTATTATATGCTTTGAATTTTGCTTTTTGTGATTTTCTTGCTGATTTAAACGATTTTTATAAGATTCAAAATCTTTCATAATAATTTATACCTTTTGCGACTAAATTTATACCTAAAAATAAAAAATATAGGCCGTCAAGTCTATATTTTGTAAATATTCAAAAATTATTCATAAAATAACGCAATTCGCAATCGCATAATCTGTGTCGTGAGAAATTGAAATTTCAATTTCTTTTAGCCCGAATTTTTCTGCAAAATCTCTTGCCCCGCCGTACAAATTGACTTTTGGACAACCCAATTCATTATGCAAAATCTCGATATCGGAAAAACCAATCCCGTCGCCAATTCCAACGCCAAAAGCCTTACTGACCGCCTCTTTTGCGCAGAATTTCCCAGCAATTCGCTCAATTTTACCCTGTGTTGTATTAAGTTTAGCAATATCTTCAATTTCGTTTTTTGTAAAAACACGCTTCAAAAAAGCCTCGTCCGAAACTAATTTTTGAAAGCGACTAATTTTTGCAATATCAATTCCCGTCCTCATAATTCTCCCCTTTTATCGTATCAACAGCCGACCGAATTTCTTCCCAATCAAAACCTTTACCTACCAAAAATCTGCATAATTTTGCAAAATTTTGCTTATTATTCTCTTTGTTTTTCATATATTTGCGAGCAAAATCTAGTATTGTGTCCTCTTGCGACGGCAATTCATCCAAAACCGAAGCCATTATTGCTGGCGCTATCCCCTTAATTGATAGTAGATATTTCATTTTCGTTTTCCCGTACTTGCTTTTGTACGTATCGACATAGATTTTCGCAAAAAGTTCGTCATCAATGTAACGATATTCCACTAATTTTTCAATAGCGGAATTGCAAACTTTGGGCAAATATCCTTTCCCTCTTAGATATTCCCAAATTTGCTTGCGAGTCTTCTGCATTTTTGAAATCAACGCTACCGCGGATTCAAAAGCAGTTACAGTTTCGCTTTCGAGAACAATTTGCTCAAGTTCGCCTATAGTGATTTCTTGCCCCTCGTGCAAACGAAATTTGAAAACGGTAAATTCGTCCAAAGTGCAGGCGAAATTGTTGTCAATGTATATATGGCGACGGGATTTTTTCCCTTTCGCCACCTTAATATCAGTAATTTTACTCATAATCACCTCTATTCAAACGCAAACATTGTTTCATCAAGCACTAAAGCGTCACCGACATCTTCATTAAGCGCCACCGCAAAACGCACAACTGCGCCGTCATCAAAATTTGTATTCAAAATCTTGATTTTTCGGTTTTTTATGCTACTGAGGAACGAATTATATTGCTTGTATTCCATTGATTTTTCACAAATTTTTGCACGTTCCCACAGCACTTTACGAGATGAATTTAGACATTGAGTAACCGCACCAGTGTAAGCTCGCAAAAGTCCGCCAGCACCAAGTTTTACACCGCCAAAATACCGCACAACAATCGCAACAATGTTGAAAAGTCCTTGTTTTTCCAAAACTTCCATAATTGGCATACCCGCAGTTCCAGACGGCTCACCGTCATCGCTTAACTTACCTGAATTCGTGAGGCGATAAGCGTAACAAATATGCCGAGCGTCCTTAAATTCTTTGCGTTTTTCTTGCACGAAATCTTCCGCTTCGTCACTACTTGAAATATGCTTAACGAAACACAAAAAGCGGGATTTATTTATCAAAATCTCGCTCGTAAAAATTTCGTTATCAGCAACCGAAAGTATCGTTTCCATTATTTCACAATCACTCTAAGAATATTTTTCTTGCCTTTTTTGAGAACAAAATTCTCTTTTGGACAAATGTAATCAATATCAAAAATAACTTCGTCGTTAATTTTTATTCCGCCACCAGCAATTAATTTTTTGGCGTCGCCACGAGATTGAGCGAAGCCGATGCCAGTCAAAACATCGATTATGTTTAGATACTGTGCGGAAATTTCCTTTTCTTGCATTTCGTTGCCGTCGCCACGGAAAGCCCCACGAGCTTGACGCAAAGCCTCGTTAGCCGACTCTTCACCACGAACAAGCTTGGTCACTTCGTATGCAAGACGTTCTTTTGCTAGATTGATTTCTTTGCCTTTTGCCTTGCAAATTTCACGAATTTCTTCCGTCGGCAAAAGGGTGAGAAGCATAAACCACTCCTCAACTTTCTCGTCTTCAACGTTTCTAAAGACTTGGAAAAGGTCGTAATCACTGAATTTTTCGCCATCTAGCCATACAGCACCACCAGCGGATTTGCCCATTTTTGAACCGTCAGCTTTTGTCAAAAGTGGAGTCGTCATACAGAACACAGGTGCGTTTTCTTCCTTCTTGTGAATCAAGTCCACACCAGCGACAATATTGCCCCACTGGTCACTTCCGCCAAGTTCAACAGTACAGTTGTAATTTTTGTACAAATGATAAAAATCGTACGCCTGCATCGGCATATAGTTAAATTCAAGGAAGCTCAACCCGTTTTCCATACGTTGCTCAAAACAGCCCGAAGAAAGCATTTTGTTGACGGACATCCCCAAACCTACTACGTTGAGAAAATCTATATACCCCATATCCTTGTACCAGTCGTCATTATTTACGACAACCAATTTGTTTGGACAGTTTGGGTCAAAAAACGATTCAATTTGCGCCCTGATTTTGCGAACGTTTTCATCTCTCTGTTCTTGCGAAATCATTGGACGCATATCATTTCTACCTGACGGGTCGCCAATTCTCCCCGTCGCACCACCCAACAACGCAATCGGTGTATGTCCCGCTCTCTGCATACGGACTAACTGTAAAATTGACGCCAAATGTCCAATATGCAAACTGTCAGCGGTCGGGTCGAACCCAACATAACAAACTATCTTTTCATTTCCGACGATTTTTCTCAATTCCTCCAACGAAATTGACTGGTAAATCAAACCACGTTCTTGCATTTCATCAACAATGTTTTTCATTTTAAACTCCAATAAATTAAGTCTAATATAATTCTATCATAAAATCACAAAAAAATCAACTAAAAACAAAAAAGGCATCGCCATTTTGCCAAAACTTGCAAAATCACTGCCTTTCCATTTCTGTACAACTAGCTTGCGAAACTCCGTCAGCCTCGACAACTTCGCAACTGAAATTATCCAAACCAACAACCTTACGCTCTCTACACATAGTTTGCACCAAAAATTGATCGCACTTTTTCAACAAAGCGCCAGAAAAAACGCCTTTCGCCTCGGGAGTTTTTGCATAAGACTTTAATGATGACAAATAATCAATCCCGAATTTGCTAATCATAAAACGCAAATGCTCAAGATTCGTGTCGTATTCAAGAATTTCTTGCTCGCATTGAGCAGGAATCGAATCATCATATTTTTCCTCCAAAACATACGACATATTATACATCTTGTTCAAGGAATTTGCCTCATCAATACAATCGCAAGAAATCCCCGAAATTTCTCTATCGTCAAAATCTTGCCCCAAAACAACCGTGCGCAAATATTCTTCTTGTTGCACTTTTGATAACTTATCTACAAACATCTCTAACACCTCTCTATACACTATTATACAAAAAAACACGAAAAATGTCAATACATTAAACAAAAATAATGATTTTAAACTGAATGTTACCCTTTTTGTTTTTGAAAAATACAGTTTTGTGTTATAATAGTAAGTAGACAATCAAAAAGGAGTACTTTATGAAAGATGAAAATTGTTGCGTAAAGGTCAATTCTTGTTCGCATTCGGGCCCCGCACCGATTCCGCAAGATGGAATTTTTACGCAAGTTAAGGGAATTGAGCAAATCAGCGGGTTTAGTCATGGTTGTGGCAAGTGCGCCCCACGTCAAGGGGTGTGTAAACTTACATTAAATGTCAAAAACGGAATTATTCGGGAAGCGCTAGTTGAAACTGTCGGTTGTAGCGGTATGACGCACTCGGCTTGTATGGCAGGTGAAATTTTAGTTGGCCTAACTCTATTAGAAGCACTGAACACCGACCTTGTTTGCGACGCAATTAATGACGCAATGAAGGATATTTTTCAACAACTTGCTTACGGAAGAAGCCAGAGTGCGTTTTCTTTGGGCGGGCTTTCGGTTGGAGCTGGAATCGAAGAATTAGGCACGACTCACCACAGCAAAGTCGGTACGATATATTCTAACGAAAATTCGGGCGTGCGCTATTACAACACGACTGAAGGCTACATTACCCGCTTGGCGTTGGACCAAAACAACGAAATAATCGGCTACGAATACGTGAATTTACCTCGTTTACTTGGCAATATCCGCAAAGGGCTTAGCAGTGAGGAAGCGTTGCAAAAATCTGGTGGAACTTATGGGAGATTTGAAGATGCTGTGAAAATAATTGACACGATGGAGGAAAAACTATGATTGAAAATTTTGATGGCTATACAGACAGAGCGGAAAAAATCAACAAATTGCTCACAAAATATGGTATTTCTTCACTGCAAGAGGCGTATGATTTGGCTGAAAGCGTCCTAAATTGCGACGATTTCGTCAAAAAAGTACAGCCGATTGTGTTTGATAATGCGATTTGGGCTTTTCGAATCGGAACAGCACTTGCGGTAAAAACTCGCACGAAATCCCCACAAGATATCGCATTGCTTTTGGGTGAAGCGTTGCAATCGTTTTGTGTTCCAGGTTCGGTCGCCGAAACACGACAAGTTGGCTTGGGACATGGCCGACTCGCAAAAACTTTGCTTGATGAAAACACTAAATGTTTTTGCTTTATCGCAGGTCACGAGTCTTTTGCCGCTAGCGAAGGAGCAATTGCTCTTGCCACGAGCGTAAACAAAGTTCGCAAAAATCCACTCAAAATCATAATTAACGGTTTAGGAAAGGATGCTGCTTACATTATTAGTAGGATTGGCGGATTCACTTATGTTCAAACCGATTACGACTACAACAAGGACAAATTGATAATCAAGGGAATCAAAACTTTTGGGAAAGGAGATCGAAGCAAGGTTCGTGTTTATGGCGCTTTGAGTGTGAACGAGGGCGTCGCCATCTGTGCTTTTGAGCAAGTTGACATTTCTATCACAGGTAACAGTACAAATCCAACAAGATTTCAGCACCCAGTCGCTGGAATTTATAAAAAATATTGCGTTAACAATGGGCTTCCCTACTTTTCAATCGCAAGTGGCGGTGGCACAGGAAGAACCTTACACCCCGACAATCTTGGCGCAGGTCCTGCAAGCTACGGACTAACTGATACTTTGGGCAGAATGCATTGCGACGCACAATTCGCTGGCAGCAGTTCCGTCCCCGCCCACGTGAATATGATGGGATTTGTCGGCATGGGCAACAA
>CAVEBU010000011.1:43204-45144 GCA_963614045.1 Alistipes finegoldii
GCTAAGCGAACTTATTAAATAGGTTAATTGGCGAATAATTATAAACTAAATTAAAAAGAGTTGCTATATTCTTAAAGATTGTAGCAACTCTTTTTATAATAAAATATTGATTTTAAGCTTTTGAACCGAGCAAAATCAATTCGGCAACACCGAAGCAAACAAGGAAGTTAAGGACGAATATTCCCAACCCAATCAAAAGTTTATACAGCGGTGACTTAACTTGTTTGGTAAATATAATACAGCAACAAGCAAAGATGGCACTAATTAAACCTCCAACAAAACCACCAACAACGGGAAAAATCACACAAAGAGATTTGGAACTACCCCAAATAAGAGTAAATAGAATCATTAAAATCGGGAAAATTGATTCATACCACTGTATTTTGGGAGAAAGCTGAATATTTTCTCCTTGAATTGTCATTACTGAGCCATACAAAAAATTGCCCGCAACATAAACATTTTCCATACCACTTTCAGTTTGATAAGAAAAATTTTTTCTATCCTTTTTCTCTAATTTAGTACCATTGATGCTAATTTGCTTTGCGCCTGTCCAAAAACTCTCACTGTACTCAATTTTACCATACTTTTCATTTTCAACAACTACCTTCATAACAACCTCTAATTCGATTATATACAAAACATCGTTTTTTGTCAAACGATATTAGATAAAAAAACAACCACAAACTGTGGTTGTTAATGGAAATCTGGCAACGACCTACCTTCCCAAGCGGCTGCCCGCTAAGTATTATCGGCGCTGAAGGGCTTAACTTCTGTGTTCGGAATGAGAACAGGTGGATCCCCTTCGCCATAGTCACCAGAAATGGCTCAGTGTGTATTAAACAACTGCATAATTAATATAACATATTTTATAGATTTTGTCAACAATATTCCCAATAGTTTTTAACATAATCATTTAGCAAGTCAACGGGAAACTACCGAAATTGGTATATTTTCCATTTGATCAAGCCCTCGACCTATTAGTATTAGTCAGCTGAACACATTACTGTGCTTACACCTCTAACCTATCAACCTTGTAATCTTCAAGGGGTCTTACCAGATTAACTCTGTGGGATATCTAATCTTAAGGGAGGCTTCACGCTTAGATGCTTTCAGCGTTTATCCCGTCCGTACTTCGCTACCCTGCAATGCTGTTGGCACAACAACAGGTACACAATTGGTACGTTCACCCCGGTCCTCTCGTACTAGGGGAGACTCCTCTCAAATATCCTACGCCTGCAACGGATAGAGACCGAACTGCCTCACGGCGTTCTGAACCCAGCTAGCGTGCCACTTTAATGGGCGAACAGCCCAACCCTTGGAACCGACTACAGCTCCAGGATGTGACGAGCCGACATCGAGGTGCCAAACACCCCCGTCGATGTGAACTCTTGGGGGGTATCAGCCTGTTATCCCCGAGGTAACTTTTATCCGATAAGCGACGGCAATCCCATTTTCAACCGCCGGACCACTAAGCCCTACTTTCGTATCTGCTCGACTTGTAAGTCTTGCAGTTAAGCTCCCTTATGCCCTTGCACTCAACAAACGGTTTCCAACCGTTTTGAGGGAACCTTTGGGCGCCTCCATTACTATTTGGGAGGCGACTGCCCCAGTCAAACTGCCCACCAGACACTGTCCTCGCACCCGGATTACGGTGTGGAGTTAGAATTCCAAATGCAGAAGAGTGGTATCCCAAGGTTGACTCCACAGAAGCTAACGCCCCTGCTTCAAAGTCTCCCACCTATCCTGTACATCAACATCTAGAACCCAATATCAAGCTACAGTAAAGCTCTACGGGGTCTTTTCGTCCAGTTGCAGGTAATACGCATCTTCACGTATACTCCATTTTCGCCGAGTCCATTGTTGAGACAGTGCCCAAATCGTTACGCCATTCATGCGCGTCGGAACTTACCCGACAAGGAATTTCGCTACCTTAGGACCGT
>CAVEBU010000012.1:0-35691 GCA_963614045.1 Alistipes finegoldii
AGATACACTGCGATGGCGGGTTCAGAATGACGGGCGGGGGATAACCCCGTCCGTCTGTATATATAAGGATGATTTTATTCTTTTATATTTAATCTGTGAGGGTTCTATTGCACCCGTATCCAAATAAGAATAATTAAAAGTTTCTTCGCTCAGGATGACGTTTTTCGACTGAAAAACGGCGCAATACTGTGTCGCTGTGACTATTTTTAAAATAGTCACATAGGTCATACTATGCTCCTATTTCAAAAAAGTCTTGCTTCGTGTCTTGCTTGTTTTTGAGTCGAAAAACAATTTTTGGCATGCTCCTAGTCTTGCTTCTACACCGAAAAAACGGCGCTCAGGATGACGAAGATGAAGAAAACTCTTTGATATATGGGTAGGCGGTTTACTTCATCCATGCAGAGCGTAGCGTTTTTCGAATTAATAAAACAATTGTAGGGAATAAGAGGGAAAACGATTTTCTCTTGCGTGACCTGTGCAATGCTCTATAATGAAAGTTAAAAGCAACTTGCAATTTAAATTTAGGCGAGGTGCTATTTGGTTATTTTGTGGGGGAAGTTAGCGTGTGGGCGCCGTAAGTGTTGATGTTGGTTTTGACGAAGACTTCGATATTTTGCATATAGTTGTCGGGGTCTGGAAGGGTGGAGAGGTATTTTTTCCAGGCGGGAGAATTGGCGATTTTGAAGGAGCGGTAAAAGTCGTACATATCAAAGCCAAACTGCTTTTGAATTTTGATTGCGTCTTGGATTTCGTTGGAAATTTTTGTTTGTAGTGCGTCGGCGATAGTGGAATCGGTATAATTGCGAGTTTGGAGCAGTTGTCCGCTTGCTTCTTGAATCATTTCGGTGCGGAGTTTTAGATTAATATCAAAATACACGCAAGGGGTGTTGTTGACGAATTTGAATTTTGAAGAAATGCTTTTATCTGTAATAGTAAAGCCGATTGTGGCGTCGTTAAAAATCTCGTTTGTGATATGTTGCAAAGTGACGGTATGGTCGTTTAGTCCTGCGTCAAGCCAACTAAATTTTACACGTTCGTCGTTAGAAAGGACTTTAACTAATTTGCCGTTTTTAAAGACGGAAATTTCGCCTTTGTTCTCAATTTGGTCGGGCGAAGCGGTTTGTTCGCCTGTTGCTCCGCTACTGTTTTGTTCGGTGCTAGATTCTCCGCCACTATCACCACCACTGCTATTACCTCCATCACTACTATCTAAATTCTCTGTGCGGATGTTTAAGCAACTCATAATGCTGGTACTGTGCGGGCTTAAGTAGTTATCAAAAAAGCTCCGCAAATTCGCTTCGTTCGTGGCGATGTACTGCTCGTTGTATCGTACAATCGTCTGAATATTGTCAATTTCGTTTGAGTTAATGTCGGATGACAATTTGATTAAGTCTTTCGCTTTGCCTTTTGTATGTACAAGAAGGGTGTTATTGCCTGCGTTGTTACCTCGCACGAGATAATCAAGCGTTTCCGCCAAATTTCGCTGGCTTAGTTCATATCCTATCAATATAAAACAGCAATGGGCGAGACGAACTTTCTTGCCGATTTGATAGTCCATTTGTGTAAATGCGTCAAGTAAGTCGCTTCCGTCCGTTGTTACAATGGAAAGATTTGGGGCATATTGTCCACCTGCTTGCGGGATAACTATTTGTGCGGTAAGCATTACGCCGTCCTGCATTTTTTCTGAAGTGTCAACTGCTAAACCTGTGCAAATTGCACGAACGATGGACTGATTCGGGAGGTTGATTTGGCTTGGCGCCAAGATTAGCAAGAAAATCACCACCGCAAAAAAAGCTATTTTGTTGAAAATTCGTTTTTGCATTTTGCCCTCCTTTTTATGCTCAAAACTATGCACACAATCATCACAACAGCGATTAATCCGCCCGTAATGTAACTTAAGTATGTTGAAATTATTGTTTGGCTGTCGTGCAAACTGAAATTTATGACTCCCGCCAAGCAAAATTGAACGGCTAGGGTAATTAATATCGGCACAAAACTTGCTCGCATGTGAATAACACTCTTTAGTGCTTGTCCCAAACAATATAGCAAGACACTTGCCGAGCAGAAAAGTTTGGTGATATCAATCATCATACTGAGCCAGTTAAGGCGTTGTAGGTCAAGAATGTAAGGGTCGTATTGCGTATAGTCGCTGATTGCAAATGTGCTAAGTATTGTGCTGTACCCAAAAATATCATAAAAAGCGAAGCAGAACAGCAATATAAAGGCAAAAAGCCCTGCGTTTGCGCAAGTAGTTTTGCTAACAAAGTGCGAATTTATGCGGACTTTTCCGACAAAGAAAAGCAGTGGAAGTGCGTTTCCAAAGTAAAATAGATTTTCTCCCAAACCTTTTAAGGTTGGCAAAACTCCCTCATCAAAATACGGAAGCATTGAGTTTAGCGTTATAAAATCAACATTGCAAACTAGGGCGATAACGAGACCGATTACAATTATGGGAAATAAAATCTCAAAAGTTCGTCCCATTGTGCGACAGCCCTTATAACTTATATATCCTACGACAAAAAACGTGCTTAAAGTATAGATTGCTGGGTTAAAGTCATCGTAAAGATAATCCTTAAAAAATGTAAAAATTTCAATCAGCACGAAGATGAATTTTGTAATCATAAATGCATAAAGCAAAAAAACAAATATGTAGGCGATTACGTTGCCGAGTCGGTTTTTTAGCAAAGAAAACAGGTTTGTGTTTGGGTTTTTTGCAATTACAAAACAAATCAGTGTAATCAGTCCCAACTCAATCAGTGAGCCGAATAAAATCGCAAAAATTGCGTCGTTTTGTGCAGTCGTAAATATACTTATCGGCATTGTCATAAGTTTGGAGGTTGTTACCAAAAAAAGACTGATGATTATGAATTGTCTAGTCGTTAGTTCGGTCATTGTTTTGCCTCCAGTTGTTTTTATTTGGGATTGATTTTGGACGACGGCGCATTTGTGTCATATTTTCTCTTCGTAAGCCGTCCTTGGTGTCACTTTTGATTTTGGGCGCAAACGGGGCAAGATATGGCGAACCGTAACTGTCCATATTACTTAGGTACGCAATAAGGAACAACCCGCCCAACACAATCCCCAATATCCCCATAAATCCGCCGATTATAGTAAAAATTAGGCGCAAAAAGGATGTTTGGTTGCTAAGTTCGGGCAGGGTGTAACTCATTACGCCCGTAAGTGCTACAATCAACACAGCAGGAGGGGAAATCAGTCCCGCTTTTACTGCTGTATCACCCAAAATCAGTGCGCCGACGATTGATAGTGCAAGTCCTAAGTATCTAGGCATTCTTAAGGACGCTTCATACAGAATTTCAAAGAGGAAGATTATAAAAAGCGTTTCTAAAAGCGGTGGGACGGGGATACCTTGAATAGAATTTGTAATCGTAATCAAAAGTTTTATGGGAATTGCTTTTGCGTGGTGACAAAGTAGCGCCACATATAATCCAGGTAGTATAATGGCGATAATTCCTGCGCAAAGCCGTAAGTAACGCAAAAAAGTCGCTCGCCCTGGGTTTGTGTAATAGTCGTTACTTGCTTGCAAATCTTCTAGCAATATGTAAGGAAGTGTCAGCACGATAGGGGAGCCATCAACCATAATTGCGACTCTGCCCTCCAAAATCTTGGCGACTGCCACGTCAGGTTTTTCAGTTGAGCCGATTTGCTTAAAAATATTGTGTTTGCCTGTTTGCAAAAATTCAGCAAGATAATTAGAATCAACTATACCGTCAATATCGATTTCGCTAAGTTTCTGCTTGATTTTGTTTACAACTTGAGTATCGGCAGTGTCTTGGAGATAGATTATACGAACTTGACTATTAGTTTTTGTGCCGATAACCATTTCGTCCACCTTTAATTTAGGAGTCTTGAGCCTTTTGCGAATTAGGGTCATATTTGTCACAAAATCTTCAACAAATCCCTCCCGAGGACCCTTTACAACAGCGCTTGTCGGTGGCTCGTTTGGAATCCGCACAATCCACTTTGCACACTCGACGATGAGGATTTTGGGCGAATCGGCAAAAAGTATAGCGCAAAACCCGTTGAGAATGTTTTCTATCATTGCGTCAAAATCTTTTGCTATAGAAACTTGGCTAAAGGAAATAATTTTTTGCATAGCAAGGTCACAGATATCGGTGCTTTGTGATTCGGGTAGGTCGTGAAGCGGAGCAATTACGCTAGACGAAAGCATTAGTTGATCCACAATATTGGATAAAAAAACAATCGCAATTTCGTGGTTGTCCTGTGTTTTAAACTGCTTGATTTCCAAATCGCTTGTTTGACAAAAAGCAGTTTTAATTCTTTCTAGTTGCGTCTGTAATTCCATTTTGCACTCCTTAAGTCTTGGTTAGTGTGCTTTCTTTTTGTGTTTTCTATGCACAATTATTAAAAAATCATAGTTTTGTTCCGTTTAATTATTGACTTTTGTGTGACGAAACATTATAATATAGTTATATAGACTAAATTTGATTTATTGAGGTTTTAATTTTATGGATAATATAACAGGCAAAAGTTTAATGCGCAAATGGCGTGAGTTTTGGTTAAGTAAGGAGCATAAGGAAATTAAGGGTGCTTCGCTAATTCCTGCGGATAATACGGTACTATTTACGACTGCTGGTATGCAACCGTTGATTCCGTATCTTTCGGGCAAACCGCATCCGTTGGGCAAGAGATTATTTGATATTCAGCCATGTTTAAGAACCAACGACATCGACGAAGTCGGTGATAACCGCCACCACACGATGTTTTTTATGCTAGGTAACTGGAGTGTGGGCGATTATTTTAAGAACGAGGCAATTCGTTGGAGTTATGAATATTTAACTGATGAGAAATGGCTCGGTATTCCTAAAGAGCGTTTGGCGGTCACTGTTTTTGCGGGGGATGAAACGATTGGCAGAGATGAACTAAGCGCTAGTATTTGGCAAGAGTGCGGGCTAAGTAGGGAGCAAATTCATTTCTTCGGCAAGAAAGATAACTGGTGGGAAATCGGCTCAGGTGTGGGATTATGTGGGCCAGATACTGAGATTTTCTATGATACAGGCAAACCCGCTTGCTGTGAACATTGCGATCCGTCTTGCGATTGTGGGAAATGGGTGGAAATTTGGAACAACGTGTTTATGGAGTTTAATGTGGAAAGTGTAGGCGCTGTGCCAACCAAACTTCCGCAACAAAACGTAGATACAGGTATGGGCTTGGAGCGTATAGAATGCGTGCTAAATGGATATGATTCCACTTTTAGAAACGAGTGCTTTAGAGCGCCTATAAAAGAACTTGAGAAGCTGTCGGGTAAAACTTTTGACTTTGACAACGAGTTCGGTAGGAGTTTCTGTATAATTGCCGACCATATGCGTGCGGGTGTGTTCTTGCTTGGAGATATTAATCCTACAACACCTAGTAACGTAGGGCAAGGATACATTTTGCGTAGGCTTATTCGTCGTGCGGTGAATTGTGCTAGAAATCTAGGTATCAAACCTAGCGATTTGGTTGAAATTGCCAAGATTTACATTGACTATTACCAGGATGAATTTGAGAATTTTGGTAAAGTTAAGCAATTTATTCTTGATGAAATCAGTGCAGAAATTCAGAAATTTGAGCATGCGATTGAGGGCGGAATCAAGGAATTTGAGCGGTTGACTCGTGATATGAAAGCGGGCGACACGATTGACGGAAAAGATGCTTTTAGACTGTTTGATACGTTTGGCTTCCCTCTTGATTTGACTTTGGATATGGCGGGCGAGCGTGGATTAAAGGTGGACAAGGCGGGGTTTGATGCAAAATTTGCCGAACATCAGCAAAAATCTAGGGACAATTCGGGCGCAATGTTTAAGGGCGGTGTCGCAGAGGCACACTCAGAAGAGGAGCAAACCGCTTTGCGTAGGCTTCACTCGGCAACTCACTTACTATTGGCGAGCCTTAGACGTGTCGTTGGCGATTATGTGGAGCAAAGAGGTAGTAACATAACACCAGAGAGATTGCGCTTTGACTTTGTTTGCGACCACAAATTAACGCAAGAAGAACTAGAGAAAATTGAAGCTATGGTTAACGAGCAGATTAAGAGAGATTTGATAATTACATGCGAGGAAATGACTGTTCCTGAAGCGAAGGAAAGTGGCGCTATCGGAATTTTTGATGATCGCTATGGCGAGAAAGTTACTGTGTACACTATGGGCGACTTTAGTAAGGAAATTTGTTGCGGGCCTCACGCAAGCCGTACGGGTGAATTGGGGCAATTCAAGATCATAAAAGAGGAAAGTAGCAGTAGCGGAGTGCGTAGAATCAAGGCTGTCCTCAAATAATAAGTGCTAGCGATTAGATAAAAAATTAAGGAGAAATTAAAATGAATGTTTTTACAAATATACTAAAAATACTCATCGTTTTGTTAGCGCTCGGGTTGGTTGGTTGCATACTAATGTTGGCTGTTATGGTTTTATTCCCCGGGGTTTCGCTTTTTGGGATACATTTTATTAGTGGCGACAACAAAATTGTGTACAGTTATTATGACGTGACAGATTCAGCGAATTTTGCCGAATGGTCTAAGGTGGATGTTGTAGTTATCAATACTGACTCGTGGAACGTGCGTGTTTATTCCGTCAACTCTACCAAGGAAAATCGCACTTCAAACGGTATTGATGCTCGTCTTTCTCGGAACTACAGCGGTTTTTCGCAGAACGATGTAACTGAGGCGACTATCTCAGAATTCACTTTTGAGGAAAAAAGCGGAGTAAATTATATGACAATAAGCACTGTTGAGCCGAGCGGGTGGTTTAGTAGGTTTGATTGTACTTTGAGCATATATCTTGGCGAAAACACTATGCAGGATAAAAAGTTGTTGATTACTACAAACTCTGGTAATGTAATTTTGGGCGAAGAAATGACTGACCGCAATACGAATTTGAATTTTAAAGAAGTGGAAATTGTCGCAAATAGCGGGACAAGTACTGTGGATAAAGTGAGCGTTACTGACACGCTTAAAATCACAAAAGGCTCAGGCGACATCAACGTCAAAACGCCATTATTATGTGATGTGCAAGTGGCAATTAAGAGTGGTTTGGGAAATATAAGTCTTAACACTATCGGGAGCGAATCTGTGAAAAAATCGCTGGTAATTGACGAATTGCATAATTGCGGTGTATATTTCGGAGATATTTTTGGTGATATGATTGTGAACGCAAATACGGGTGTTGTTAAGGGTGATAAAATTACTGGAACAGTCGTTTTTGACGGTATTAACTGTAAGCTAATTGTTAATGAAGTTAATAAAAATCTATTCTTTAATAACAAAGATGGTTCACTTTATGTTGATACGGCTAATGTAGTTATCGCTAATGTAACGGGCAAAGGCGGAGTAAAAATTGTAAACTTAAATGGCAAGTCCGTATTAGAAACAGCAAACGGCGATGTAAATGTTGAGAGCGTTTCTGCTAATCTTAACGTTTCAACAATTAACGGAAATATCACGTTAAATAACGGCGAGAATAAGACGATAAATTATGTTGTTGAATCAACTAACGGCGCTGTATCGATTAAAAATGTAAACGGTTCTGTTCGTTTTACTACAAACAACAACGGGCGTGCGTCTTACTCGGGTTCGTTTGAAAAGTTGGTTGGCGAAAATGTTATCAAGACATATTCGGGTGAAATTAATATTGATATGCTGAATGCTGGGTATGGATTCTTGCTGAAAGATTGGTCTACAAAATCGTCAGTCTACTTTAAATTGTCGGCGCTTGAGGAATTTTCGGTAAAAAATAGCGCTGATGATGACAATTATAAAGACGGTGTAAGAATTGGTGGATATACAGGTACTACAGATACGTTGTCAATTAGTAGTAATGCGGGCAAATTGCGTGTCGTTCACCCTGACCTTGTTTAACTATTAGATTAAATAATTAAAGACATACGGCGAGAGAGGAATTCTCTCCCGTTTTTATTTACTTTAAAAATTATGCGTTTTTAATTGCCAAAACTTATTTACTTTGCTACAATTAATGGGTAATTTTATTTTTAGGATAAGAAAATGAGTATTGTAGATAATTTGAATCAAGAACAAAAAGAACCTGTTTTGTGTACCGAAGGAGCGGTGCTAGTTACCGCTGGTGCTGGAAGTGGCAAAACTAGGCTATTAACACACAGAATTGCATATTTAATACAAGAAAAGGGCGTTGCGCCATATAACATTTTGGCAATTACTTTTACAAACAAAGCAGCTCGTGAAATGAAAGAAAGAGTGTCCAAAATGGTAGATTGCGGGGCGGAAATTTGGGTTTCAACATTTCACTCGCTTTGCGTGACGATTTTACGAAGATTTATAGGCAAGATTGAGGGGTTTACGCAGAATTTTACAATTTACGCCGACGCAGAGCAGGGTAGAGTGCTAAAAGACATTTTTAAGTCCATGGGCATTGAAGACGACGAAACGAAGCGCAGTATTCAATTCCATATCGGAAATATTAAGAACACAAACGCCGACCCTATGGAATATTGTGGGCGTGCGAGCGGATACATAAGCGAAAAAATAATTTATACCGCTTACACACAATATCAAGCGACTTTAAAGCAAAATAATGCGCTTGATTTTGACGACTTATTGGTGTTTACATATAATTTGTTGCGTAAAAATGCGGACGTTAGAGAATACTATCAAGACAAATTTCGCTATATCCACGTGGACGAATTTCAGGATACAAACACGATTCAGTACGAGATTGTGCGCATACTTGCGGGCAAATGGGGGAATATTTTGGTTGTCGGTGATGAGGACCAATGTATTTACGGTTGGCGTGGCGCAAATATTCAAAATATTATGGACTTTAGGCGAGATTTTCCTAATGCGCATATTTACAAATTACAGCAAAATTACCGTTCAACCAAGAAAATTTTGGATGTTGCAAACAAGGTTATTGACAACAATTCACAAAGGCTAAAGAAAACTCTTTGGACGGAAAATCAAGAGGGTTGCGAAGTTAAATATTATATCGGTAGCAGTGACAGAGATGAAGCAGATTTTGTGACCCGTAGTATTCGTGACTTGGTGCTAAAGGAGGGGTATAAGTATAGTGATATTGCGGTATTGATGCGTCTTACTGCACCGTCACGACTATTAGAGCAGTATATGTTAAGCTACAATATCCCTTATAAAATGCTCGGCGGTTTTAGGTTCTTTGAGCGTGTGGAAATCAAAAACGTCGTAGGCTACTTGCGGGCAATCGTGAATCCTCGTGACAACGATAGCGTTTTGCGAATTATTAACTATCCAAAACGTGGTATTGGTGACACAAGTATTGACCAAATTAAAGCATATGCGGGCGGAGGGAGTTTGTTAAACGTCATACTACATTACAACCAATTCTCCTTTTCGGCGGGACTAAGGCGGAAATTAGCGGACTTTGTGGAATTGTACCTTGATTTGCGAGAGAAGAGCGAAGAAATGGGGCTTAGCGAGTTTGCGTCTTATTTGGTGGAAAAAGTCGGGTTTGAAGAAGCTTTTGATATGGACAACGACGAGGAATACAACAAAATGCAAAACATTCGTGAATTTTGTAATGCTGTAAAAGATTTTGAAGAAAGTAATCCAAACGCTACGTTATCCGAATATTTGGAGTCAATTACTTTGGTTAGCGATATTGATTCTGTTGGCGAGGAGGAAGAATATTGCTTGCTGAGTACCATTCACGCAGTTAAAGGGCTGGAGTTTAAGGTGGTTTTTGTCATCGCTATGGAGGAGGGGCTGTTCCCAATCACTCGTGGTGGTGAACGTCCTAGCGATATTGAGGAAGAACGCAGGCTCGCCTATGTAGCTGTTACTCGTGCGGAAGAAAGGCTATATCTTACACGTAGTCGCCAGCGTTTTATGTACAACGAAGTTAAATACAAAGAGCCAAGTAGATTCCTAAAAGAAATGGGTTTTGTGGAAATGAATCGCAAAAACGTTGAAAATATGGTTGATGTTGGTAGAGAAACATATCCTACCAAAAAAGTTGATACAAGCCATTCAATCAAGCAATTAATTAATCATCGTGTAAACGAGCAGAAGAAAGATTTTTCTGGTTACATTTGTGGCGTACAAGTTTTGCACCCCAAATTTGGTTTTGGAACAATTATTGACGACAGCGGACTCGCTACCAACAAAATGGTAACGATTGATTTCGGTGGGGTTGGTTGCAAGACTTTGAGCCTAGAATATGCACCTTTGCAAATTATAAAAAGGAAAGGGGAGTGAATTAAATGAGCAACACAATTAATGACAAGGTTAAAAAGCAGATTGAAGATTTGGTGGCAAAAGTCAATAAGTATAATTACCACTATCACGTTTTGGACTCGCCGATTGTGTCGGACAAAGATTACGATATTGCATACTACACCCTGCTTGATTTGGAAAAACAAACGGGCTATATTTTGCCCGACAGTCCGACTCAAAGGGTCGGCGATATGGTTGCAAAAGGCTTTAGCAAAGTCACTCACGAAACAAGGCTTTTTAGCTTGGACAAAGCACAACATGAGGGCGAATTAGCTGTTTGGGTAAATAAAGTGTTAGAAAATTACCCAAATACAGAATTCACACTAGAATACAAGTTTGACGGGCTAAGGCTTGCGCTCACTTATGAAAACGGTTATCTAGTTAAGGCGGCAACTCGTGGAAATGGTAACATCGGCGAAGATGTGACCGCACAGGTCAAAACTATCCGCAGTGTGCCACTGTCGATTCCTTATAAGGAGCATATTGTCGTGGAGGGTGAGGGCATAATGCTACTTAGCGAACTAGAAAAATACAACCAAAAGACAGACGGCCCGCTAAAAAACGCTCGTAACGCAGTTGCGGGGGCAATTAGAAATCTTGACCCCAAAGTCACCGCTAGCAGAAATCTTGACTTTTTTGCCTACGGAATTCCTGTGATTGTGGGGAGGGTATTTGCAACGCAAGTGGAATTAAGGGACTTTTTGATTGAGAATAAGTTTTTGGTCGGCGACTTCTTTGAAGTTCGTAATAGCTTAAGTGGTATTGTAGAAGTGATTAAGCAAATTGACAAACAGCGAGATGTGATTGATATACTAATTGATGGGGTGGTTATCAAAATCAACGAAATGCCAACACGAGAGGAATTGGGTTTTACTATTCGTTTTCCAAAGTGGGCGCTTGCGTACAAATTTGAGGCACTTGAAGTCACTACAATGCTCCGCAACGTGATTTGGCAGGTGGGTAGAACGGGAAAAGTTACACCACTTGCTGTACTTGACCCTGTGGAAATTGCGGGCGCAACAATCTCACGTGCGACGCTTAATAACTGGGACGACATTTTGCGTAAGCAGGTTAAAATCAATAGCTTGGTATTTATTCGTCGTAGTAACGAGGTTATTCCCGAAATTTTGGGGCTTGCACAAGAATATCCCGATTCCAAACCGATTCACAAAATCATAAATTGCCCAGTTTGTCACTCGCTTTTGGTGGAAACGGGCGCAAACCTTTTCTGCCCGAATAGAAATTGCGAAGGGCAAGTGAAAGAGCGACTAATTCATTTTTGTAGCAGAGATGCAATGAATATTGAGGGAATACGTGACAAAATTGTTGACCAGTTATACTCAGATTTGGGAGTGCGTTCTGTCGTCGATTTGTATAAAATAAGTGTTGACGACTTGATGAAACTAGACAGTTTTAAGGACAAAAAGAGTAATAACTTGCTTGAGAGTATTCAAAAAAGCAAAAATATCGACTTTGCAAACTTTATTTTTGCTTTGGGTATTGGCAATGTTGGAATCAAAACCGCAAAAGATTTGGCAAAAAAATTCCCGACGCTTTCGGCGTTGCGTACGGCAAAAATTGAAGAACTAAGTGCAATTCGTGATATCGGCGAGGTAGTTGCTAATAGTATTGTGGAATTTTTTGCTGACCCGATTAACGCTAAAATGATTGATGATTTGCTGTCTTTGGGTGTGGAGATTAAGTATAATCAGTTAACAAGTGGCGGGAAATTAAGTGGCAAAATCTTTGTCCTAACGGGGACTTTGCCTACACTCAGCAGAAACGAGGCAACGAGTTTGATTGAGATAAATGGCGGAACGGTGTCGTCAAGTGTAAGCAAAAACACGAGTTTTGTGTTGCTTGGGGCGGATCCTGGTAGTAAATACGAGAAAGCAAAATCTTTGGGAATTGCAATTTTAACCGAGGACGAATTTTTGGAAATTATAAATAGTTGATAACTTACAAATTAGGGGGGATGCCTCCCTTATTGTATCAAATAAGGTGTTTTGTGGTTAATTTGGCGAGAAATTTGGGTTAAAGTAAAATCTATACAAAAAAAAGATAATTTCGCAAACGAAAAAAGATTGACATAAATGGCAGTTTGTGATATAGTTATGAGTATTAATTAAAGGATGTGTGAGATGAGTATTACTATTCAAGAAGTGAAAAAATTGGCGAAACTCAGTCGTTTGGAGTTTAGCGAAGAAGAAGCGACGCAGTTTGTCGGCGAATTTGAGGCAATTTTGAAGCAAGTTGATGCGATAAACAGAGTTGATGTTAGTGGTGTTGATTTGATTGAAGACACGATTGATGCCGATACGCAACTGAGAGCGGACGAAGTTCGCCAGAGTTTATCAGCTCAAGAAATTATTAAAAATGCACCTGCTAGCGAAGATACGGCATTTTTAGTCCCTGTGACAGTGGTGGAGGAATAAAATGGATTTTTTAGATTGTAGTTTGACTCAAATTTTAGAGAAATTAAAATCGGGCGAAGTGACTTCCGTTCAGCTTGTGGATGCGTGTTTTGAGCGAATCAAAAACACAAGCGATTTAAATGCGCTTAACTCGACATATTACGAGGAAAGTTTAGAGAGAGCTAGAGAAATTGACGAGCGCAGAGCAAGAGGCGAGGATGTTGGAATTTTGGGCGGCGTTCCTTTGGTTATTAAGGATAATATAAATCTCGTCGGAACCAAGACGACTTGTGCTAGTAAGTTTTTGGAAAATTTCGTATCGCCATACACAGCAACCTGTGCGCAAAAACTCGTTGATGAGGGAGCGATAATTATTGCTAAAGCAAATATGGACGAATTTGCGATGGGGAGTAGTAATGAAAATTCAGCTTTCGGCCCGGTAAAGAACCCTGTTGACCCAACTCGTGTGCCTGGTGGAAGTAGTGGCGGTAGTGCTTGTACGGTTTCTGCTCATCAGTGTTTTGGTAGTCTTGGAACGGATACAGGTGGTTCGATTCGTGAGCCTAGTAGTTTCTGTGGTGTTGTGGGATTGAAGCCGACTTACAGCAGAGTGTCAAGGTACGGTGTAGTTGCATTTGCAAGTTCGCTTGACCAAGTCGGGCCAATTACTCGTACCGTTGAGGATAACGCTTTGCTTGCGCAAATAATTTCAGGGCAAGACGATAAGGATATGACTTCGTCAGCGGAGCAAGTTCCCGATTTTGTTGCTAGTACAAAACTGGGTGTTAGTGGACTTAAAATAGGTATTGCCAAGCAATTCTATACATCGGCGCTGAATCCTGAAGTAAAATCTGCAATTGATAAGAAAATTTCCGCTTTAATCGATTTGGGTGCGGAAGTTGTTGATGTAGATTTGCCAAGTTTGGATACGTCGCTTGCAACTTATTATGTAATTTCGTCTGCGGAAGCGGCGAGCAATTTGGCACGTTTTGACGGTGTAAAATACGGTGTGCGTGCAGAGAATTATAGCGATGTGGTAGATTTGTATTTCAAATCTCGTACAGCGGGTTTCGGACATGAAGTTAAGCGCCGTATAATGCTCGGCAACTACGTGTTGAGCAGTGGTTACTTCGACGCATTTTATCGCAAGGCGAAACGTGTGCAGAAAGTTATTAGGCAAGAATTTAACGATGTGTTCAAAAAATGCGATGTGTTAATTTGTCCTACGACCGCAACAACAGCGTTTAAGTTGGGCGAAAAGTCTAATGACCCTGTTGCAATGTATTTAACAGACATATTTACAGTGCCAGTTAATATCGCTGGTGTACCTGCTTTGAGTATGCCTTGTGGGAAATCGAGCGAGGGTTTGCCGATGGGCATGCAGATTATTGCCAAGCATTTTGATGAGGCGACTATCTATCGTGTGGCTAAAGCAGTAGAAGATTGCAAGGAGGGGGAGTAAATGGCTGAATACAATACAGTTATCGGGCTAGAAGTTCATAGCGAACTTAATACCAAGACAAAATGTTTTTGCAGTTGCCGTAATGAATTCGGTGGCGAGGCAAACACACATTGTTGTCCTGTTTGTACCGCTATGCCAGGTGCTTTGCCTGTGCTAAATCGTGATGCGGTAGAAAGGGCTATTCTTATGGGGTTGGCTGTTGGTTGTAAGATAAATAACTACTCAGTTTTTGAGCGAAAGAACTATTTTTATCCAGACTTGTGTAAAGCTTATCAAATTTCGCAATTAGAGTACCCGCTTTGTTTGGGCGGTGGATTGGAAATTGAGGTTGACGGCAAGAAAAAATTTATTAGGCTAAACCGAATTCACTTGGAAGAAGATGCGGGAAAGTTGATTCATACTAGCAGTGGCACAAAAGTGGATTACAATCGTGGCGGTGTTCCGCTGATTGAAATCGTATCTGAACCCGATATGAATAGCGCTGAAGAGGCGGTTGCGTATCTTGAAAAATTGCGTAGCACATTACTTTATGTCGGTGTTAGCGATTGCAAAATGCAGGAAGGCAGTATTCGTTTCGATGTTAATATATCGGTAAACAAACCAGGAGAGCCGTTAGGTACTCGTACAGAGTTAAAGAATCTTAACTCATTTAGGGCGGTACTTCACGCAATTCGTTACGAATCGCAACGTCAAATCGATGTGTTAGAAAACGGAGGCGAGATTATTCAAGAAACTCGTCGTTGGGACGATGAGAAAGGCAAGACTTATTCAATGCGTACTAAGGAAGACAGTCAAGATTATCGTTATTTTCCTGACCCTGACTTAGTTCCGCTTAGGGTAAGTGATGAGTATATCGAGTCGATTCGGGCGAAATTGCCAGAACTTGCACCCGCTCGTAAAGTGCGTTATGTTGGGTTGGGGTTAAGCGAACAAGATGCAGTGCTTCTCACGAACGAAAAGAAATATGCGGACTTTTTTGAAGCGGTTATTGAGGAATTTAACGAGCCGAAATTCGTGTGCAACTGGATTACGGCGGAAGTTTTCAAGAAACTCAACGCTATTGAGGACGAAGAAAAGAATATTTCCGTTACCCCTCATCAACTTGCGCAAATGCTTAAAATGTATAAGGCGGACGAGATAAATCAAGCGGGCGCTCGCAAAATTTTTGATATTTTGTGGGACGAGGGTGGCGACCCTATTGAAATTATGGAAAGATTGGGATTAAAGCAAATGAACGACACGGGCGCTTTGCGTGAAGTTATTCAAACAATTATTGATGCCAATCCAAAAGCAGTTCAGGAATTGCGTGACGGCAATCTTAAAACGATGGCATTTTTTGTAGGGCAAGCGATGAAAATGACACAAGGGAAAGCCAATCCCAAAATGGTAAATGAAATTGTAAATGATTTAATTAAGTAGGAGTTTTGTATGGAATACGAAGACAAAGATTATATTATGATGGAGCCACCTATTGACGAGTTGACTCAAAAAGTTGGCAACAAGTTTATGCTTACTTGCTTAATAGCCAAGCGTGCAAAATCGTTAAATAACGAATATCTTTTGGGCGAACCAAATGACAAAGACCCCAAAGTTATCGCTATTGCGGCGGAAGAAGTTTATGAAGGCAAAGTAACAGCTGGTACAAAAAATCTGTAATTTAGGAGGAGCGGGATGATCGCCGAAGTCATTGTGGATATAACTAACGAACAAGTAGACAAGGTGTACGATTATGTCGCTCTTTTTGATACTATCGCAGGACAAAGGGTAAATGTGCCGTTCGGCAAACGGATAATTGAAGGTTATGTTCTGCGGTTGAAGGAAAATAGCGACTTAGACGCAAGTCAACTCAAAAGTATTATTAGTGCTAAAGACGATTATCCTGTTTTGCTTCCCGAATTTGTGGAGTTAAACGACGAAATGCGTCACATTTTCCATTTGCGAAATGTGGACTGTATGCGGTTATTTATCCCAGCGCAGTTGCGGAACGGACGGGCAAAACCTCTTTACATTAATTATTTGACGGTTGACAGCAATTTTAATGCGGAAGAAATGCTACTTTCAACACGCAAAAACGCAACCAAACAGCAACAACTTTTGGCAAATTTGAAAATTGGAGAAAGTTATCCGCAAGCCGAACTTAACCGAAAATACGGCATAAATAACGTCAAAAAACTTATTGATGCTGGCGTTTTGAGTCTAACTACTGTCAACAAATTACGCAGTCCGCAAATTATAAATAAAGCGGATAAAAAAGTGGTGCTTACCGATGAGCAACAAAAAGCGGTGAACGGAATTTTGGCGGAGCGTGAAAAGGTTCACTTACTTTTTGGAGTTACTGGTTCGGGCAAAACTGAAGTGTATATGCACATCATTAATCAAGTTTTGTCCGAAGGCAAGACTGCAATTTTGTTGGTGCCAGAAATTTCACTTACTCCGCAAGTTTTGGCGACTTTTACGGCTAGATTCGGTGACGAAGTTGCGATTTTGCATAGCGGGTTAAGTGTGGGAGAGCGTTACGATCAATGGCAAAGGTTAAGGACTGGGTTAGCAAAAATTGCTATTGGTGCTAGGAGTGCCATTTTTGCGCCGTTGAGCAATTTGGGGGTTATTATTCTTGACGAGGAACACGACCCGAGTTACAAGGCGGAATCAAATCCGAGATTCCTTACTCACACGGTGGCTAAGTTACGGGGCGAATTCAATCACTGCCCAGTGGTTTTTGGGAGTGCGACACCGAGTTTGGAGTCCTTTACTAAGGCAAAATCGGGTGAGTATCTACTTCACTGCTTGCCTAATCGTGCGAATCAAAAGCCTATGCCGGTCATTAAAATCGTGAATATGTGTGACGAAGTTCGTAAGGGCAACAGCGGGATATTTAGCGACGAATTGTTAGGCGAATTGCAAAAATGCGTGGACGAGAAGAATCAAGCAATGCTGTTTCTTAATCGGCGAGGGTTTTCTAGTTATATGATTTGTCGTGAATGTGGTTATGTGGCGAAATGTCAAGATTGCGATGTGTCGCTTGTGTATCACAAGGAGGACAACGAGTTAAAATGTCACTACTGCCATAGGCGTTATAAAGCGCTCACAAATTGCCCCGAGTGTGGTAGCACGTATTTGAGAATGGGGGCAATCGGCACGCAAAAAGTCGTGGAGGAATTGCGGTTGAAATTCCCAAACGTCACGATTTTGCGAATGGATTTTGATACAACCAAGAACAAAAACGATTTGAACATGATTTTGCAAAAATTTGCTGACACAAAGCCCTGTATTCTAGTTGGCACGCAAATGATTGCCAAAGGTCACGACTTCCCAAATGTCACTCTTGTTGGTATAGTTAATGCTGATATGGGGTTGCATTTTAGCGATTATCGTGCGCCTGAACGGGCTTTTCAGCTGATTACTCAGGTGGCAGGTAGAGCGGGGCGAGCGGAAAAAGAAGGCAAGGTGATTTTGCAAACTTACACGCCACGCCACTACGTTTATCACTTTGCTTCAAATTATGACTATTTGGGTTTTTATGCAAAGGAAATCAATTTGCGTGAAGTGACACAATTCCCGCCATTTACCAAAATTGTGAGACTGCTTATTACTTCGGAAAATCACGACGAAGCGCATAGTTGTGCGAAGCGTTTGTTTGACGAATTAGTAAAATTTAAAGGCAAAATGAAAGCGGAATTTTTGTATTGTAAGGCGATGAGTTCGCCGATTACGAGAATCGAAAACCGCTACAGATTTCAAATCATTTTACGGTTTAAACTAAAGCACGAAGAGGAAATAACTGACGAAATTTATCACATTGTTGCGGAGGATAAACATAGCAAATGCAGTGTGTTTGTGGAAACGAATCCAAGCAATATGTCGTGAATAATTATTCAAAATAATAAATAAAATACAGAGGTAAAGATTATAAAAACAAGGATAATCAAGGGCGTGGCTGGTGAATTTGTGGCTTTAGGCGAAAATGGAGTGAAAAGCTACAAGGCACGCAAGAAATTGAGAGAAAGTAGGGTAAAAGTCGGCGATTTTGTTGAAGTAGATGATTCGTTAGGTGTGGTGGAACGGGTATTGACTAGGAAAAATGAGCTGGTGCGCCCGCCGATTGCTAATGTCGATATAGCGTTTATTGTGGTGGCATTAGTGCCGAGTGTGGACTACGTTTTGCTAGACAAATTGCTGATAAAATTCTTTTCGCTAGGAATTGAACCTGTCATTGTGGTCAACAAAATGGACTTAAGCGGTGCAGACGAGTTTTATAGTAAAATTGTCGCCGAATATGGTCAAGTCGTTCGTGTGGTTGGTGTTTCTGTGTATAGCGGTATTGCGAGTTTTAATCCGCTACTTGAGTTGGTTGCGGGGAAATTTGCTATTCTTACAGGACAATCGGCTGTGGGCAAGACAAGTATTCTAAAGGTTCTGCTACCAAATGTCAATATGGAAGTAGGTGAGTTGAGTAGTAAAACCGCACGAGGCAAGAACACAACCCGCCATAGCGAAATTTTCGTGCTAGAAAATAAGGGAATGATTGCTGATACGCCAGGATTTAGTGCTTTTGAATTGGATGAATTCTTGCCTGAGGACATCATAGATTATACGCCAGAACTCAAGCAGTTTAGTGCTAAATGTAAGTACAACAACTGCAACCATATAGGCGAAGACGAGCAAATTTGCGCAGTGAAGAGGGCTGTTCGTTCGGGCGATTTCAATATAAATAGGTATAAAAGGTTTTGTGAATTATTTAAAATTGCAAAAGATAAGGAGGATAAAAAATATGAGTAAAGATATAAAAGTTGCTCCAAGCACACATCCGTGTCCGTTGGGTGACTTGCTTGAATATGCAAAATCGCTCTTGGCGGACGGGGCGGACTGGTTGCATTGTGATATAATGGATGGCAAATTCGTGTCGGATAAGACTTTTGACGAATTGGCGCTAAGTTTGGTCGCAAAGCGGGTTAATATGCTAATTGATGTGCATTTAATGGTTGTTGACCCGATTCAAAAGATTCCCGCTTACGTTTCGGCAGGTGCAACGAGTATTACCGTTCATTATGAGGCTTTTGCTACTACGCTTGAAATTATGCAGGCAATCAACCTTATTCACGATTTGGGGTGTAGTGCTGGTATTGCCATAAAACCTAGTACACCTGTTGAAAGTATTGCAAATTTATTGCCTTTTGTTGATGTTGTGCTAGTTATGAGCGTAGAGCCAGGTAAGAGCGGACAGCCATTTTTACCAAATGCCAACAGTAAAATTGCCGAGCTTAACGGAATTCGCCATAGAAATCGCTATGAATTCTTGATTGAAGTCGACGGCGGTATCAATCGTAAAAATGTTAGCACTGTTGTATCTTTGGGCGCCGATGTGGTGGTTTTGGGTAGTGCTATGTACACTGCGGATAACAGGCGAGATTTAATCGAGTTTGTAAAGAGCGTCGGTAACTAAATTCACAAAAACACCCCCGTTTTCATAAAGAAAGTAAAAGGGGGTGTGCGTGCGTATTATTGTCATAAAAGCGCCAAAGTTTTTGCGGGGGTTATTTAAGCTCCTTTTTGGCAAAAGTGTAATCAAAAACTAAACATTACCAAAGTACTTGTAAAGCCGTTTAAGTAGAAGCTGTAAACTTAGGCGGTTTTTTTGTTTTAATAAAAAAACTACACCACAAAGTTGCGGTGTAGTAAGTCGCTTGCTAGTCTGCCTTCATTTTTTTGATACAGCGTGTGCAAAGCTTCTTTTTGCAGGTTTGACCGTTTTCGTCTGTAACACGTACTGTTTGTAAGTTTACATTTTTTGGACTCAAAGTACGACGTTGAACCCATTGACTTTGACGGTGAACTTGGTTAGCAGACATTTTTGTCTTGCCACAGTTTTCACATTCTCTACTCATTATTGTATCCTCCTAAAGAGATTGATATAAGTTTATAGAACAAGTAAACTTGTCATATAATGTGTATCTATTGTAACATCTTTTTATAAATTTTGCAACACTATTTGCCAAAGTTTTTTCAAGAAATTGCAAAAAATTAAAAAAATTTGAGAAAAATACTTGCAAATTTACTCATATAGTAGTAAAATAATCAATGTACTATGGGAAGAATCCGTAGAGATTGTAAAGAAGTGAGGTGAGCAAAGTGTCAGTTACTACTACCAATTATTATGGCAAGATATTTATTTCGGATGATGCAATTGCCGCTATTGCTGCTTCCGCCGCTCTTGATTGCTATGGGGTGGTTGACTTAGTTTCCAAGAGATTGAGCGACAACTTTGCGGAACTTTTCAAGAAGCAACAATTAGGTAAAGGGGTCAAAGTTATCACTCATGAGAATCACATCACGCTTGATTTGTTTGTCGTACTTAAATATGGTGTGCCGATTAGTGCCGTTGCCGAGTCAATCAAGAAGGCAGTTAAGTATAAGGTAGAGCAGTTTTCAGGAATGATTGTTGACAGTGTCAATATTGTTGTTTTGGGTGTAAGGGTTTAGCCTTATATTCTTCCCCCGATTTTTCTTAAAAGTTTAGAGGTAAATGATGCAAAAGACTATAAACGGTGCAACCTTTCGTAGAATGGTAAACGCTGCAAATATTTTTTTAGAAACAAATAAAAAATACATAGACAGTTTGAACGTGTTCCCTGTGCAAGACGGTGACACTGGTGGCAATATGTCATCTACGTTTAAATCTGCAACAAAGTACATAAACGAGTGTCCTACAAATAACTTCGATGCGTTGGGTGACGCTTTGGGTAAGGGTGCTTTGCGTGGAGCTAGGGGAAACTCTGGTGTTATTCTGTCACAGATTTTGCGTGGTATGTCTATCGAAATTGTGAAGCATAATGAGTTGACTACTAAGATTTGGGCAAAAGCGATGAAAGGCGGTGCCGAGTATGCTTATAAGGCAGTGTCTATTCCAAAGGAAGGTACGATTCTTACTGTTGTGCGTGTAATGGCTGAGAGTGCAGAAGCGGCTGCCAAGAAATTCCCTGATTTTGAGGGCTTTTTGGAACAGGTTGTAAAAACTGGTGAAGAAATCTTGGAGGAAACGCAAGAGATGTTGCCAGTGTTGAAGCAAGCAGGTGTTGTTGATGCGGGCGGTAGAGGTCTTTTGGATATCTTTAGAGGTTTTTACAAAGGGCTATTAAACGAGGATGAGGAGTTTATTCTAAAAGAGGCTGAGGAGTCAAAACCTATCGTCGAGGATAATCAAGCGATTATAAATTATGAGAATTTGGCAGACATTGAGTTTGCGTACTGTACCGAGTATATGATTATCCAGTTGAACAAGAAGACGACGATTTCTGATATTGATAAGTTGAGAGAGAAGTTGATGGCAATCGGTGATTCGGTTATTTGTGTCGGCGACCTTGAGCTTGTAAAAGTTCACGTTCACACAAATGAGCCAAACAGCGCACTTGCTTATGCTCTTGAATTGGGTGAGCTTTACAACCTTAAGATTGAGAATATGGTTCAGCAAAATCGTGAACTAAAGGCTGCTAGAGAGAAAGCCAAGCAAAATACAAAGCCTTTTGGCATGGTTGCGATTGCTTCGGGAACGGGAGTGTCTAACGTATTCAAAGATTTGGGTGCTGACCAAATCGTTGAGGGCGGGCAAACTATGAACCCAAGTGCAAATGATATTGCAGAAGCGGTGGAAAAAGTACCAAGCGACCACGTGTTTGTGTTCCCAAACAACAAGAATATTATTTTAGCTGCTGAGCAGGCGCAAAACTTTACAAAGAGATTTATTCACGTGATTCCTACGGTTAGTATTCCTGAGGGTGTGGCGTCAATGCTTGCCTTTAATATGGATACAAACTTAGATGAAAACATAGAGGCTATGAAAACTGCCCGCACGAGTGTTAAAAGTGGAGCAATCACTAATGCTGTTCGTACAACACACATTAACGGTTTTGATATCAAAGAGGGCGATATGATCGGCATTTATGACGGCGACATTATTGCCAAAGATGTTTTAGTAAACGACGCAACAGAGAAGTTGATTGAGAAAATGATTGACGACGAGCGTGTAAGCATTACGCTGTTTTATGGTAAAGACGTGCAGGGTAGTGACGCTGAGGAATTGTCTGAGCGTTTGCAAAAGAAATATCCAAATTGCGAAGTTACCGTTATTGACGGTGGGCAACCAGTTTACTTCTATTTTGTAAGTATTGAATAAGAATTTAGTCCAGACGGACTTTTTCTTTTTTACAAAGTTTGACAGCGTTTTTGTTGTATGAAATCAATCTAAGTACAAATAATACACTTGCAAGCGCTTGATAATATATTGGAGGTGAAGTAATGGCTACAAAGACTGGCAAATCTGCTGGTAAAAAGTGTGGTTGTGGTTCGGGGTGTAAGTGTTGTAATTCTCGCTCGACTTCGCAAGCAACCAGGTCTTGTGGCAAAACGCACGCTCAACGTAGCGCTAGCGTAGAGACCGCCACAGAAACTAACTCTTGCGGTCGTGCAACTCGTACTTGCTCGAAAGCGAAAAGTGGAGTTAAGTCATGCGCAGGGTCTCGTTGTTGCAAGTAAGAAATTACGAAACTGAAAGAGAAAAGGCCAGATTACTGGTCTTTTTCTCTATTTGGGTTTTTGTAACCTAAATACGTATAAGTTAGTTTCGTCTTGCTGTTACTTACTGGCGGGTATTTTAGATTCAATTCTAGTTTTGGCGATTTCTTGAGAACGCATTTTGCATGGGTTAGGGTGTAGAAGGAGTATTTGCCATGGTAATTACCCATACCGCTTGCTCCGACACCGCCAAAAGGTAGATTGTGTTCGGTAAAGTGCATTACGACTTCATTTAGACAAACTCCACCCGAACTTGTACGACTTATGACAAACTCCGCCGATTTCTTGGACTTGGTAAAGTAGTAGAGTGCAAGCGGTTTGTCGTGGGTATTAATATAGTCAATCACTGTGCTGATGTCCTCGTATTTGATAACTGGCATTATTGGACCGAAAATCTCCTCTTGCATAACAGGGTCGTCAAAACTTACATCTCGCATAATTGTAGGCTCTAGCAGTCTGCCGTTTATTTCCCCGCCGAACACAACCTTTTGCGGAATTATAAGGTTTGCAAGCCTGTTTGCGTGCTTTTCGTTCACAATGTACATAAAGTCGTCACGCAGTTTTTCGTCAACGTAGTAAAATTCCTTCGTTATGCGGATAACTTCCGCAATAAATTCGTCATATATATCTTTATGCACAAGAATATAGTCGGGCGCAATGCAAGTTTGTCCTGCGTTTAGGAATTTGCCCCAAACAATCCGTTTGGCAGATTTTTTGATATCGGCGGTTTCGTCGACAATACAAGGAGATTTGCCACCAAGTTCAAGCACGACAGGGCAGAGGTGGTGCGAAGCCTTTTCCTCTACGATTTCGCCGACTGCCTTGCTACCTGTAAAGAAGATAAAGTCAAACTTCTGATTTAGTAGTTCTTGATTTTGCTCTCTGCCACCTTGCACGCAAGAAATGTATCCAGGGTCAAAAACGGACAAAATTTTACCAATTACATTTGCAACAGTCGGAGTGTATGCGCTCGGCTTTACAACAGCGGTGTTACCACCAGCGATTGCTCCAGCTAGCGGACAAATTGCCAACTGAAAAGGATAATTCCATGGCGACATAATCAGCACTTGTCCGTAAGGTTCACGAACGATTTTGCTCGATGCGGGGAAGTTAATAATGCTAGTCGAAACTCTTTTTGGTCGCATAAGACTACGCAAATTGCGTCTTAAAAACTTGATTTCTTTAATTACAAGCCCGATTTCAGTTGACACAGCGTCATACTCGCATTTATTAAGGTCGGTTTTAAATGCGGATAGCAATTCGTTGCAATTTTCTTGGATTGATTGAAGCAGCTTGTTAAGTTGCGCTTTTCTAAACTTGTAGTCTAGTGTTTTGCCTGACAAGAAATATTCTCGTTGTTTTTCTAAAATTTGTTTAATTTCCATAAATTCACCTCGCTTTATGATCTTATTATAGTGTAAAATTTAAAATTTGTAAATAATATTACACAACTTTTAAAAAAAGACTTGAAAAATTTTGTTTCTTGTGCTAAAATTACTGCGTATTAAAAGGAGAGGATTATTATGACAAATAAAATGCGTTACAGTAAAAAAATCGACGGGAAGAAGTATGAATCAACTCTCAATGTAATGGAGACATATGTGCGTCCCTATGCGTCTTTTGCTCCAGAATTTGGTAAAGAGGTTCACGTTGGTGAAATGGGTTCGTCTGCCGTAGAGAAAGCGGAGAGTGAGAAGACTTCTTCAATGGAAAAAAGCGAGTAACCAATTTTGTGGGAGCGTTCAAGTGGAGCGCTCTTTTTTTTGTGTTTTTGAAGTTTTGGGCGATGGTAAAGCGAGGTCGGGTGGCTTAAATATTTGTTGCCTTTGTAAAAAATCAACAAATTTAGAATTTCGGCGTACAATTGCGTTGATTTGATTGACTTATTTTGTTGTATTTTGTAAAATAGTATATAAACTAGAAAGAGGATATTATGATAGAAGAAAATAAACAAGAATTTTTGCGTCTTATGAAAGAAAACGTAAAGCGTGAGGGTGTAGACAAACTTTTGGAATGGTTGGAAACGACGGACTTTTTTGTAGCACCCGCAAGCACCAAATTTCATTCCGCTTATGAGGGTGGTTTGTGTCAACACAGTTTAAATGTGTATCATAAGTTAATGGAACTTGTGAAAATGGAGTTTGGAGAGAATTGGGAAAACGAGATTAGTCTTGAAACTATTACGGTGGTGGCGCTACTTCACGATGTTTGTAAAGCGAATACATACAAAGTTGAAATGCGTAATGTCAAGGTTGATGGCGAGTGGGTTTCGCAACCGTATTATACTGTGGCGGATAGTTTGCCTTATGGTCATGGTGAGAAATCGGTTTATATCGTCAACGCTTACATTAGGCTAACTCGTGAAGAGGCTCTTGCTATAAATTGGCATATGGGTGGCTTTGATTTGCGTGTAAAGGGCGGTAGTTACGCAATCAGTGATGCGTTTTATATGTATAAACTTTGTCCGCTTTTGCACTCGGCTGATTTTTTGGCGACATATATGGACGAAACGAGATAATTTTGGTCGAATATGCATTTTTATTGCAACTTATGGCAAAATATTATCAGCAAATTAGATTTTTTTTAAAAAATTGTTGATTTTTGTTTGTATCTTGAGTGTATTTTGTGCTAAAATAATTTGTATATAAATTTAAGACTTGATTTTTGCCGAAAACTAAAAACAAAAATGGGGGAATTTTATGAGTACATATCATTCAAACGGAAAAGCGAGTTCAAGAGGGCTGAAGATTGCTCTCTTTGTAACAATTACACTTTTGGTGGCTGTTTCGCTTGTATTAGGATTGTGCCTGAATAAGAAAACGGAGGTAAGCGTTTTACCTGAGGACAATGTTAAGACTGTAAAGCTTGACTCTAGCGCTTTGCTTGGTGAAAACGGTTGGAACACTTCAATCGCTATGAGTTTGTATAATTCGCTATGCGGCACAGGTGACAACGTTGCTTTGGGTAATGCGGGCGGTGTAATTAGTTCAAGAGAAATTTCTTTGGGTGGTTATAGTTGGTCTGTTGTTTATAAGCAAAACGGAATTGTGACGCTGTATGCTAACGAGCCTGTCGCTTATCTTAACTTTGACAAATCAAGCAAATCGTACATAAATAGCGCAGTTAGAGAGTACTTAAACGGCGAATTTTACGAGACGTTAGTCAAAAATGTCGGTTTTGCTGGGTTTGAGAATATGATTGTGCCTTTTGGTGCTCGTGAATTGTATTATCAAATCAATGGTGTGCAAGCAATTCCGCTTCAGACAGTTTTGGGTGAGGAAATTGCAAATTGTGACGGTGTCGCTAATGACAAAATTTGGTTGCCAAGTGCTTATGAAGTGGGTGGTTTTGCTGTCACAGAAACTTCTCCAAAAGCGAGAGTTAACAGCTTTAGGACGATTACTTCAAACGGTGTTTCGGTTAATTCAGGTTTGTGGAATTTGAGTAATGATAGTCGGTTGAAAGTTAATAGCGCTGTGTTGCGTTCTAGCGCTGGCGATGGTGTTAGTGTTGTAAAAAATGGTGTGATTACTTCGGGCGAAACGATGGAGACTTACGCCGTTCGTCCTTGTCTAAATCTCATTATGCCAAACGTTGTTAGCGGGGTATTGATGAATGCGGGAGATGCTTCATACAAAAATGGCAGTTTGCTTGCAGGTGTAGAAGTTGACTATCTTGACGAATTGAGTCTTTATGCTGATGTTGATGACGCTGGCAAAGTATTTACCGTAAAAACAGGAACTGTTATTGTAGATGGTGTCAAGTATACTTATTCACAAAAGTTTCTTGAGGCGCTTTCCGATGGGGTAAATCTTGGCGCTGATATGTCAGGCTTGACCTTTAACCTTGTTGAAGATGTGGATATGAGTGTGTTTACAGTGTGGGACCCAATTGGTAAGAGTAACGGCTTTGCGTTTGCGGGTGTGTTTAATGGTAACGGATACAAAATTAGCGGGTTGAGTGGGGCTAACTCTGGATGCGTAGGCTTGTTTGGTTATGTTGCTGGAACGGGTGCAAAGGTGCAAAATGTCGCGGTTGTAGATTCAACTTGGTACACAACAAATGAAGTAGTTGGTGGGCTTGTGGACGTTTTGGGTGCTAATGCTACGCTTGAGAATTGTTACACTGAATCGGGTATTTCAGGCAAAAATTATGTCGGCGGTCTTGTTGGTAAGAGCTCGGCAACTTCAGTTATAAAGAATTGCTACAACAAATCGGGTGTTTCGGGACTCAGTTATGTCGGTGGAATTGTTGGAAGCAATAGCGGTGCGATTTCGTATTGTTATAATGTGGGTGCTGTAGGATCGGGAACGAATATCGGCGGAATTGTTGGTGAAAATGGCAGTAGCGGTAGTATTTCGAATTGTGTTTATAGTAAGGCAAATGTCTCTGGCAGTGTGACTGTTTCTGGGGTGACAGGCGTTGATTATAGCGAAATGCAAGGTGCTAAAACCTCTAGCGGTATTACAAACCCTAAGTCGATGACTGCTTGGACTTTTGACGGCAATCCTTGGACAATTAGTGCGGTAGAAAACGAGCGCTTGCCTTTGTTAAAGACCTTTATTAAAAAAGTTACGATCAATGTTCGTTCGGGCGACAGTTTAAACAAAGTCGCTATTAATGACGGTGATTTTGGTAGTTCGGCAACCTTATCTGATTTGGATGCAAGTAGCACTACAAAGGTGACTATCCGGGCGCAATCATCTTTCTCTGGGACGGATCACTATAGGTTAAAATCTTGGAATCTTTACCAAGAGTCAGTGGGCGACACAATTTTGTCAACGGATATTGAATACGCAAGCGGTGGAACGGCTACTGCGAGCGGAAATTATAAGACTTTCTCGTTTGAGTTGACTGCGGACGACTCGTATAACCTAGAGGCAGTTTTTGAAAAGCTCTATTCGTTTACAGTCAGTGCAGTATTTAATGGTTTCAAGAGTGATACTTACGCAGATACTGAATTTAAATACGCAATGAGCGAAAAGGCGCTTGACGAAGTATGGTATCCAGCGGGAACGACGGCGACCATTACTATTGGTAGTTCGAGTACGAGAAATTGGAAGTTTGTGGGCTTTACGGGTTCAAGCGACGCAAGTAGTTGGAGCAGTTTGGCAATAGGTGAGACTGACTCGAGCGCATTTATTACAAAAACCAGCACAGACAAAGTTTACGGGGCGACTGTTGGTTTGAGTACAATTTACGTTGCAAACGATGCTTATCTTGTGCGTGCTAACTTTAATAGATACTACAATATTACTTTGGAGAACTCTGTGCCTAGCGCAAGTGGAACGACTACTCCTGTTACAAAAATGGTGATTAGTAGTCCGTCGGCAGAAGTACAATCAAGCGACGCAACCAAGACTAAAGAGATGATTTACAGCGGTAACATTTCGGCATCGATTGTAACGACTGAAAGTGAATACACAAAATACTTTACTTTCACAAATTGGCAATTGCTTAATGGAGATTCGGCTATTGCAACCTCAACGAACACTCAATCGACAATTTCGATTGGTTCGAACCCGATTCCTGTAGAGGATAGTGTGTCTGCACTAACTTTAAAGGCAACGTTTGCTTTGCAAGTATTCTCAATCGGTATCACTGAAAAGGTTGATAGCACAGCAGATTCAAGTGCGGGTTATGTGTTCTTGAGTGAGGACGGCAATTTAACGAGCATAACAAAGGACTCATATCCGCTGTCTATAGCATACGGCAAGACGGTGTACATTTACATTTTGCCGATGTTTAATACAGGTTACGAATTCTATTCGTTTAACGGAAGCACTACGGCGCTTACATCTGTAGGTTCTGCGGGCTTGTTGAGAACGAGTGTGGTTGCGACAGAGAATAAGACTTACGAAGTTGTGTTTAAGCTGGCTGAAAAGTTTAATGTCACCCTAAACGCAACTTTGGACGGCAAGAGCAGTAGCGGAGTATTTACATTTGCTCCTGCAAGTTACACAAATCAAATAATCAGTGCTGATCTGAGTGATGCGAAGGTAACTAACGAGGCGGGCAAGTACTTCCTTGCGAGTGTGACCGCTACTTACAACGGCACTTCAAAGACAATCAAAGAAAACAGGCAGTCGGCGAGCGGTTATGTTGCGCAAGAGTCCAATGCGGTTTTTGACGGCTTGACAACCAAGACGATTGCGGGATTGTTAAGCGGAATCGGTGCGACCGCTACTTATAACCAATACAACATTACAGTAACAGCAAACTTTATCAGTATTGTGCGCACAATCAGCGTAACGGAAATTTGGAAAGGTAAGACGGCTACAGGTTCGGACACCACCATAGGTCATGCGAGTGCTTACAAAATCTATGACAACACAGCAAAGAAAGACGTGCCTGGTCAAGGTACATTAAACAACGAGCATATTTTAACTGCTACTCCAGGAAACGGATACAAGGTAAAAAGTATTGAGACGACGACTTCGGGGATTACTCTAACGACCATCCTAAACAATTCTGACTGGACAGGGCAACCAAGCACTGCAACCTTTACATTAAGCGACAATATCGCAATCACGATTACTTATGAAGTTCGTGTTTACGAAATTTCGGCAGTGGACAAGGTGGGTAATGTAAGTGGAGATGTTAACACCTATCAATTCAAGATTGGTAGTGATCCGGCAGTTACTGAAAGCAAAGTTTATGTAAATTACGGCAATACGGTTACACTTTCGGGATACGCAACTGTTAAAGACATTGCAAGCTCAAATGATACGCAGAAATATCAACTTAGATCGATTGTGGTGACTAATGGCTCGGGTACTGCGATTGATACGCTAACTTCTTTCGGTAGCGAGTGGACAAGGACGTGTACGGACGACAACGATAATCTTACAGTGACATTTAATTATGTTATTTTGCAAAAAGTAACGATCACCTTGACTGATGCGGATACTACTACAGGGACTAATGCTAATAGCGTGCTGGTTGTGTTAAAATCAACGTCAAAGGATAATCCTAACATTGTGATTTTGGCGACTAAGGGTCAGGCTGATATGTATGTAAACTGTGTTTTGGGTGAAGAATATACGGTTTCTACGATTGTTCCTGTTTATGTATCCGATACAATTACAGGAATTGACGCAAATAGCAAAATTACTGTTGCGTCAGGAAGTGAGATTGATGTAAAATTGGCACAAGACTTGCAGAAAGGTGTAATATTCTCGGCAGTAATCTTTGGATAAAAAATAGGGGGAAAAGTCAATGTTCAACAAACTTTATAGAAATGGACAATTAATTGATTTGCATATTCACACGCAATATTCAGACGGAATGTATTCCGTTCCTGAGCTTTTGCGTTTCGTGGAAAATCGTGGGTTAGATGTAATAGCATTTACTGACCACGATAATTTGGAGGCGAATTATGAGGTTCGTGATTCCAAAAGTAACGGCGGTTTTTGTGGCAGAATTATTAACGGTTGCGAAATCGCTTGTACTTATCAAGGTAAAAAATATGAGGTGCTGGCATATGACTTTGACCTCGACACTTTGGCACAATATCCTGTGCTGAACTATGAGTATCAGTTCGCAATGGAAGAAAAGCGTTTGGAAGCACTGAAAGAAATTGGCGCAAGGCTTGGGTTCAAATTCACTGAGGGTTTGCAGTTTGACCCAGTTTATAGGACGGCGCACAAGACTTTCTTTCACGATTTGGCAAATTATCCCGAGAACCAAAAATTGTACCAAAAGTACAATATCGACAAGACGGATAATTTCTATCGTGATCACGTTGTAAAACCTGGTGCGATATTCCACTGCTATGAACTAATTAAGGACACGCCATCTATTGAGGAGGTTTGTCAAAAAATTCACGAGGCGGGCGGTTATGCGGTATTTGCACATGCTTTCAAGGTGTATGGCGAGCCAAATGTTAAGTCGCTTGTTAAGGAATTGACGAAACTTGACATTTTGGACGGTTTTGAGTGCATTCACAAGAAATTTAGTCTTGCTGAGTGTAAGTGGATGTCTGACTACTGCGACACGCAACATCTTCTTAAAACAGGTGGTTCAGACTTTCATGGCGACGGTTTCAAGATCGACGGCAAACGTTTTGCGCCCGAATATTTGGGCTACGTTCAAAACGCCGATTTGGAGATAAAATTTCCTATTAAAAAATAAGTAGGTAAAAATAGGGGGAAAATATGAAATTGTATTCCAAGAATACAGGCAAATTCACACTGCTCTTTGGTGTAGGGCTAATGTTAACAGTTCTTTGCTCGTTTCTGCTCTTTGGTGGTGTGATAAATACGGGTAGGTTGGCTTTTGCTGAAGAAGAGACAGAGCAGTCCACCACACCTCAAATAGTAACGTCGTTGACGGGGTTTACGCCCACTAAGGATTTAGAGCAGACAGAAAATGGCGTTTACCAAATCTCAACTGTGGGCGATTTGCGTGCGTTAGCGTACTATATAAATAAGAGTGAGAGCTATAGCACTTACGCAACGGCAAAATATCAATTGACTACTGATTTGGACTTGTCTGGGTTCACATTTTGGGAGGCTATCGGTACGGCTGACAAGCCTTTTATGGGTGAGTTTGATGGTGGCGGATACTCGATTTATGGCTTAACTATTATTGAGGACACAACTGCAACGACAGACGACGTACAAACGACCTATCGTGGTTTATTCGGGTATGTAAAATATAACGGCACTTCTGATGTCAAAATTCACAATTTGGGTTTAAGGGACACTCTCATAAAGTCAAAAGGTACATACACAGGGGGCTTGGTTGCGTTTGCTGAGGGCTTGACTGAAGTTGGTGTCGGTAAAGTAAATATAAACGAATGCTACAACATGGGTTATGTTGAGGGCGGTAAGTATGTCGGCGGTTTGATAGGTGCTATGGTAGAATGCGCTACTTTAACTTACAGTTATTTTGCTGGTTCAGTGCGTGACCTTTATGTCGGCGACGCTCTAGTTAATAGTACCTATGATGTTGTTACAAACGTTGATGGTGGTTCTGTTGGTGGATTGGCGGGATTTGCTGTGGATGATAGTGTGCATCGTGTCATCGAGTACTGCTATAATGCGGGTATTGTTGGTATGGCGAGCGGAATTACATTAGAGCAAATCAATCGTGGTGCTTTGGTGGGATTTAGGGACGATCTCAAGCGTTCATTACTTAAATACAATTTCTTCTTAAGCACAGTTCTTCCTGATGCAAAAAATACAGAAAAAAATGCGCAGGGTGGTACTTATGCACCTCTAAGGAATGTTAGCAGTTCGACATGGACAGGTTTGTTTGGTAATGATAATGTTGGTGTGCCTACTGGCAATAACGATTTGCCTACGGGAGATGATGCTGAGAAACCTTGGCAATATTCTAGCAAAGTAAATAACGGCTTGCCTTTCCTAAAGAATACGCAACAATTAGTTAAAATCAAATTCGAAACGCATGAAATCAGTGTAAATGGCACAACTACGACTGATTCGGGTGAAATTGCAAGCAAAGATTTTTCTAATAGTATATCTAAATCAGATTATCGATTAAAAGTTGATGATAATACCTATCTTGTACGCATACTTGACAAGTTAACCTTAAACGTTAGTTCTCAAGTTGCTTCAAAATCCGATGCTGATTACTCATATAAATTCTACAACTGGGAGCAATCAGCACTGACAACTTCTGTCGGTGGTACGTCGGCAAAGAGTATTTCAGTGCCAACAACTGCAGCAACCGCCATTTATTGCGAAGTTGACAAAGTTTTTAAAGCGAATTATGTTGAGAGAGAATATAGCGTTGTTCTTACACCAAATGATGCTAGTTATGTATCTCAATTGACTTTAAATCAAGAAACTTCTTCAACTGCTAACCTTACTCTTTCTGGAGTAAAATTCGGTGAAAAGATTACTGTGTCTGCAACCCCTATTGCAGGTTATGTAATTTCGAACTTTACCACAACTAGCGCAAGCGGGGATTTCTTGAACAAAGTTAACGGCAACTGGACACTTGATACAAAAGCTTATATCAAGGCGATTGGTAATAATGCGAGCGACACTGACACTGTTGAGAATACACCGCTTAGTGTAACAGTCAACTGTCAACCCGAGACTTATTCGTACTATTTCTTGTCAAATAGAGAGGACTGCAAATCAGCTGGTTATGTCCTAAATGATAAGAAAGTGATTTTGCGAAATGGCGATTCGCTTGCATACAATCAAAAAGTATATTTGGTTGTCGACCCTAGTCAAATTGTAGCTGGGTATACTTTTGCAGGCTGGCAGTATCAAGCAGTAAATTTGGGCAACGAGCCTAAGAGTGATGCTTGGACGTCAATCGATTCGCAAAGATACGACAGCATCGACTTTGTTATTCCTGATTTGGAGAACAACCAAACAATTTGCTTTAAAGCAAATTTTGAAAAGATAAGATATTCCGTTGAGTTTGATTCGTATAACGAGGGACAAATAGCTATTCTTTCGGATGAAACTACTACAACGAGCGACAGAGCTTTTACGAATAGTGATGTCTTTTATGTGAAAATTACTGCGAATGACGGATATAAATTTGATGCAGTGAAATTAAACGGTACAAGCTACACGATCGGTGAATCTACACAATTAAACGGCACAGCGAGTGTTTCGTGGGAGAGTAATTTGTTAAAAGTTACGAATTTGAGTAGCAAGTTGAATATCGCTGTTGAGTTTAAGAAATGCGAATATACTGTTGGTGTCAGCGTAAATTCCTCAAATGTTGTTAGCACTTTAACTAAAGTTGTTGACGCAAACAATGTTTCAGTTTTAGGTGATGCTAACAAAGTTTTGTTTAATGATAATTTTACATTTAAGGTTGAACTTGAAGGGGGGTACAAGATTGATTCTGTTTGTGCGGGTAATTTAGTTCTCGTAGCAACAGAAAATAATGAGTACACAGCAACAATCACTGGAGATACTGTTATTACGGTAAACATCCATAAAGAGCAGTTTACTGTGAGTGTAAAGTTTGATTATGCAGAAAACAATTATCAATTTTCGCTTGATGAAAGTTGTATTCATGGCGCTCAAACATATTACTACGGCGTGCCATATAATGTTTATATCGACTTGCCTGATATGTTTAAGGTAAATTCTTGGAAGATAGATGGGCAAGAATATTCTTACACAACTTCAGCAAGTAGGGATTCTATTACGAACAATGTTGACATTGTTATCTATCTTGAGCTAAAGACTTCAACAATTTCTTTTGGTCAAATAGGCGATTCAACTTCAAATCAATGGTACACAATTGTTAGTAATGGTGTCAAAAGCGATTATCAACCTAATATGAGTAACAAAGAAGTTAAATATGGCGATACTGTTCAATTTAAAGTTGATGACCAATATTTTGACAAGTCAGGTCGTAGCAAAATGTATAGTTTCGCTTATTGGCAAGTTAACGGCAAATCAGTTTCAACAGCTAAGGCGTTTGCGTTAACTGTCGACGCACCTACGTACTTGGTTGAAGCGGTTTACAAGCCTTCGCAAATTGTTATTTCTACAAACAGCTATTTGTTTGATAATTTGTCAGGAAAGCAAAGTTTGTCAAGTGAAGCGGGTAGTGTTAGTGGCACATATTACACAACTTATGGCAAAACGATAACGCTTAAAGCGTACGCAAATGACGGTTATGAATTCGTTAGGTGGGAAGACTCTAAAGGGAATACGCTTCTTGGCAGTGGCGCAAAAGGTGACGAATATACGTTCCAAGCCAATGAGGACACCAAAATCAACGCAGTGTTTATTATGGTTAGGTCGGTTTACGTGATTGCTGAAGCTGAACAAGGCAAAGTTTCTGGTGCCAATGTGTATAAAGTGGGCGATACAGTCAATTTGACTGCGACTGCAACTAAGGGCTACAAGTTTGTTTCATGGAATATCGACGGTGTAAGCAAGAGTAAAAATGCAGAATATTCGTTCACAATGCCAGCAAACGATGTGAAATTCACTGCGGAATTTGAGCGTGTTTACTCGATTAATTTCTACACAAGCGACAATTCTTTGGGGCAAATTGTTGGTAACACAAGCGGGAGCTTCAAGGAAAATATTACGCTAGAAGCAATCAGCGCAAACAACTGCTCTTTTGTGGGCTGGATGGTTAACAACGTAATGGTTAGCAATAAAGATAAGCTCAATATTTCACTAAACGGCGATATTACAGTTCAAGCGCTCTTTAAGAAGAATTTTAACTGGAATATCATTATCGTGATTTTGGGTAGCGCAATCTTCGCTCTTGTTATGGTTTACGGCGCAATAGCTTACATTAAGTCAAAAGAAGCACAGCCTATTAGCACACGTGCTTTAATAGGTAGCAAGGACGACAGCGATATTATTAGAAAAGCAAGCAAGCGTAATGCATTGCGTGATGAAATCGCACCTGTTCCTACAAGGAAAATTCAGAGGGTGAACGTTCAACCTGTTCCTGTGCGCAAAATCGCTGTTGAACCTACCGACCACAAAGGTAACAAGGTTAAACCAACAGAGAAAGCAAAGAACAAAAAAGCAACTCTCAAAACTGAAGAATAATTGATTAATTTACAGAAAACCGCTTGACTTCTTGCGGTTTTTTGTCATAAGGAGGTTTTATGATATATATTGCTAGCGACCACGCAGGCTTTCCTCTTAAGCAAAAGCTCGTGGAGTTTATGCAAAAATTAGGGCTTGAATTCGTCGATTTGGGGACACATTCTACCGAAAGCGTGGATTTCCCTGTGTATTCAAGGAAATTAACCCAACTCGTGCTGGAAAATCGCGATAATCGTGGGATTTTGATTTGCGGTTCGGGAATCGGTATGTCAATCAGCGCCAATCGTGAACCAGGCATTCGTGCCGCCCTTTGCGATAACGTCGCTTCAACTCGTCTAGCTCGCCAACATAACAACGCCAACGTCCTAGTCCTCGCAGGCCGTCGCACCCGCCCTTTTCGTGCAAAAAAAATGCTCAGTGTTTTCTTGAATACTGATGCATGGGGAGGGAAGTATGAGCGGAGGATGGCGTCGATTGACACCACCTAGGTTTTTT
>CAVEBU010000013.1:0-35468 GCA_963614045.1 Alistipes finegoldii
AAATTGTGAAAAAATAAAAAAACGCATAGAATTTGTGGATTTCATGCGATTTTTTGGAGTTTGGTTAATTGTGAATTGTTAAAAATTAGTCTTGAAATTGGCTATTGTAGAGTGATTGATACACGCCGTTTGATTTTTTCATAAGTTCGTCGTGCGTGCCACATTCGACGATGTCGCCATGTTGCATAACGATAATCACGTCGGCATTTTTGATTGTAGAAAGTCTGTGTGCGATTACGAAAGACGTGCGATTTTTGGTCAATTTGTCCATAGCGTTTTGAATCAAAATTTCCGTACGAGTATCCACACTGCTAGTTGCTTCGTCCAAAATCAGCATAGGGTTGTTCTGCACCATCGCACGAGCGATTGTAAGAAGTTGTTTTTGCCCCGCCGAAATAGTGGTATTTTCGTTGATAATCGTGTCGTAACCGTTTGGCAAAGTGCGGATGAAGTGGTCAATGCCGACGCTTTGGCAAGCGGAAATAATTTGCTCTCGGGTCACGCCGTCTTTTGCATATGCCACATTTTCGGCGACAGTCCCGTCAAAAAGCCATGTGTCTTGCAAAACCATTCCAAACATTTGATGAACTTGCTCTCTAGTTAAGTCTTTTGTCGAAACGCCGTCAACGAGAATTTCGCCGTCTCGCACCTCGTAAAACCGCATTAATAGATTCACCAAAGTTGTTTTGCCAGCACCCGTCGGGCCGACGATTGCGACTTTTTGACCAGGTTTAATCGAGAGGTTGAAATTATGAATAATGTCCCGTTTATTGTCGTAACCGAAGCGAACATTTTTGAATTCAACAGCGCCTTTGACGGCGGGGATTTCGGTATTTTTGCCACTTTCGTCGCTCAATTCGTGTTCTTCAAGTAGTTCAAAAACCCGCTCGCTCGATGCCATTGCGGACTGAAAACTTGTGCCGACTTGGGCGAGTTGGCTGAGTGGTTGCGTAAATAATCTAATATAAATTATGAACGCTGACACTACACCTAGCGAAATTGTGCCGTTTAGCACGAGTGCTGCTCCAACGACGCAAACCGCCACATAGCCGAAATTTCCGATAAAACTCATCAACGGCATCATCAGGCCAGACAAAAACTGCGATTTCCAGCCACTTGTGTAAAGTTGCAAATTGTAGCGGTTAAAAGTTGCTTTTGACTTATTTTCGTCGTTAAAAGCCTTGATGATATTTTGCCCCGAATAAGCTTCCTCAATATGCCCGTTAAGATTGCCGAGACTTCTTTGTTGCGCAATAAAGTATTTTTGCGACTTGCTCATTATAACTGCCATTAGGACGAATCCGATAACGCTTGACCCAATCGCCGTCAGCGCCATAATCCAGTTTGTGACAAACATCATAACGGTCGACCCCAAAAAGAGCGTCACCGCCCCGACAAGACTGCTAACAGAATTGTTTAAAGTCTGCCCAATCGTGTCAACATCGTTCGTCACACGGCTCAAAACGTCGCCATAACTATGCGAATCGAGGTAACCTAACGGCAAGCGATTTATTTTGTGATTAATTTCCTTGCGCATTTTTTGTGTGGTGCGCTGAGTTGCTTGCGTCATCAAAATTCCAGCCATCAGGTTGGAAATTGCCCCCGCAAGATAGAAAATTATAAGTAGCGTCGCAATACGCCAAATCACATCAAGGTCAACATTTCGCCCCGTTAAGAGTGCGTTGTAAATTTCGTCTGTGATTTCTCTAATGTAATCAGGGCCTATGATGTTAAGAATTGCACCGATAAGCGCAAAAATTACCGCAATAATTATGAATTTCCAGAACGGCTTGCAATAAATTGTCAACTTTTTGAAAGCAAGTTTGCTGTTTTTTGCTTTGCCGTTTCCCATAGGAGAGATGTGTGGTCTAGGCATTTTCTAACTCCTCCTTACTCAGTTGTGAAAGGGCGATTTCTTGATAAACAGGGCAATTTTTCAGCAATTCTTTATGCGTGCCGACACCGACAATTTCGCCGTTTTCCAGCACGACAATTTTGTCAGCGTTCTTAATCGTGCCAATTCTTTGCGCCACCATAATAACGGTCGCATCTTGCGTGTATTCACGCAATTTTTCACGCAAAACCGCATCTGTTTTGTAATCAAGCGCCGAAAAAGAGTCGTCAAAAATGTAAATTTCTGGGTCACGCGCAATCGCCCTCGCTATCGCCAAACGCTGTTTTTGACCGCCCGAAAGATTCGCTCCGCCTTGCTCAATGCGTGCGTCAAGCCCGCCGTCCATTTTGTCCACAAAATCAGTCGCTTGGGCGATATTAATTGCTTGTTTAATTTGCTCGTCGTTGATTGTTTGTCCCGTTTTTTCGCCGAAATCCACATTTTCACGAACGGTTCCGCTAAACAAAACCGCTTTTTGTGGCACAAAACCGATTCGGTCGTGCAAAGCTTTTTGCGAATATTCACGCACGTCAACACCGTCGACCTTGATAGCCCCATCGGTGACGTCGTAAAAGCGGGGAATAAGGTTAATCAGCGTGCTTTTGCCCGAACCTGTTGAGCCGATAAACGCCACAGTTTCGCCCTTGTTAATCTTTAGATTAATGTTCTTGAGAATCGGTTCCTCCGCATTTGGATAGCGAAAATTCACGTTATCAAATTCGACCGTCCCCGATTCGTTTGCGAAAGTAATTTCGCCGTCCTTGATTGAATTTTCAGTCGAAATCACTTCGCCAACTCGCTTGCCAGCTGTGATTGCACGAGGAAGCATTACGAAAATTATTATCAACATCATAAATGCCATAATGACTTGCAGTGCGTACGAAGTGAATTCCATCATATTCGCAATTACCGTACCACGAAGCATAAGGACGGATTCCGCATTGAATAGGTAACACCCGATTATGTAAATCGCAAGTGTAAGCCCGCTCATCGCAAGCATCATCAAAGGTAGCATTGATGACAACATTCTGTTGACAAAAAGGTTCGTGTTAGTCAGCGTGTTGTTGACTTTGTCAAACTTGTTTTCTTGATATTTTTCAGCGTTGTAAGCCCTAACAACTCTCACGCCTCGCAAACTTTCTCGCATTACGTTGTTGACGTCGTCCGTTTGCTTTTGAATTTGTCTAAATTTCGGCAAAGTGACGAGCAGGGCAACGACAACTCCGATGACAATAATTGCAACAGTTACGCCTGTCGCAAGTGACCATTGCCAGCTGTTGTTTACGATTTTGCAAATCGCCCAAATCGCCAAAATCGGCGCCTTTATAATGACTTGCAACCCCATCGCAAGAGTCAATTGTATTTGCGTAATGTCGTTCGTGGAGCGTGTGATTAAACTCGCTGTACTGAATTTGTGGATTTCTTGCTCGCTAAATCCTTGCACTTTGTCAAAAACCTGTGTGCGCAGTCTTTGGGAAAATCTTGCCGACATTCTTGCGACAAAAAAGCCAGTCAAAACCGCCAAAAGTGCGCTCCCGACTGAGCAAGCCAGCATTAAAGCGCCGTTTTCCCAAATTTCAGACATTGTGTGGCCTTCGGTCGTCGCTGCCGAAATGACTGTGTTTAGATATTCGGGCATCTTCAAATCAAGTGCGACTTGACCAACAATCAAACCGCAACACAAAAAAATGACTAGGTAATCTATCCGAGATAAATTCCTAAAAATTGACATAAAATCTCCTTTTAATCGTTAAAAATATTGCTTTTGGTTAAAACTCTCACCGAATTTTAAGAATATTATATTCTATAATTTAATGCTGTTTTTGTCAATAGTTTGTGCCAAAAATTATCAATTTTTTCACTTGCACAACTTTTGTACAAAGTGTCAAATTTTCGCTGAATTAATTCCAATTTAATCAGCAAAAAATACCAAAAAAACCATAAAAAATATTAAAAAATAAAAGAAGTAAAAAATACCAAAAAATGTGACTTAATTAATAAAAAATCACCATTAATATATGCAAAATTAGGCTGTTTTTGTGCTGAAAATAAAAATAAAGTTGGATAAGTTTTGATATAGAAAAAGAAAATAAAATAAATTAAAAATATTTTGAAAAGTTTCTAAAAATCGCTTGACAATATATATGTATAATTGATATGTAAATTTTAAAGGAGAAAAAATATGGAAAATCAATTTAATCTTAGTTTTGAGAAGTTATCGCACAACTTCATGTATTATTTTCTTGAAGTGCAAGACGGGAAAACGATTGCACGAATGAAAGATACCAGTGCGTGTATTTCAGACCTTGAGTTTGTAGCGCAATTTGAGTACGCATATGCGTGGTTTAACGAAATCACCAAAAGTGCAAATCGGACTATAATTAGTGGCAATCTAAGATAAGATGAACGACTTGTAAATATCGCATTTGGAGATATCGGTAAGGAAACATTTGTTAAAATTCAAAAGAGTTTTACAGAAGCATATTTGAAAGTTCAAAATGGAAAGAGCGATGGTAAAGACACTGGTGCTAATTTGGTTGCTAATTTGCAAAATGTTAAAAAGCATTCTAGTTACGAGAATGATGTTATAAAAACATTGTGTGCATCTAGTGACGAAATTGAGAGCGAAAATTTTCAAGGCAGACATCCAGAAATATTCCAAGCGCAAACTATGGAATTTATGGCGAGTGATTATTTGAATGAAGCGAAAGGAGGACACCATTTTCTGACTGTTGAAAATGCTGTTAATAAGGTGAATGGTTCAATTGCAAGTGCTTTAGGCTTGCCCGATGCTCCTGCATTGGTTGGCGAACAAGCAATGTCAAGATAATTTTAATTAAAAATATTATAAGCGAAAAGCCCCGCTAAAGTTGTTTCACTTTTTTGGGGCTTTTCACTTATTTTTACTAATTTTTTTATCGTTTTTTATTATTTTTGATGATTTTTTACTATATTTTTATTAAATTTTATTAATTTTTATATTTTTTCAAAGATTTTCTAATCTTATAATTTGTTATCTTCACTATTTGTTACATCAACTTCTAGTAGATTTTTGTTGGTGGCGTTGAGTGGCGAAATTACATTTGTACCAAGTCGGCTTTCAATATCTTTGCGAGTGTTTTGGGCGACTTGTCCGCCTTGCCTTGCGATAATTTTGCTTTTTTCAAAAGTTTCGGGTTTTTGTTGACGGGAAAGAAGAGTGGTTGTAACTTCGGCAAGTTGGTTTAGCGTCAATTCAATATTAGTCATATTATCTCGCAAATTTTCTTTTTTAAGCCCTTTTAGTTTTTTGTACTCACCAACGCTCATTCCAGCCCACGCTTTAGTCATTTCATTTGTGAGAATTGCGTAGTCCTTTTCCTGCGTAATGCCACGATTTTTCCACTCGTCAGTGAGTTCTTTGCGCATTTCAATCGGTTGAAGTCGTTGATTTATCCAGCCTTCAGTGTAGCCTTTTGCACGATAAAAATCTGCCCCACGTATAATCGCTTTTTCGGGGTCGGCAATTTCGTCAAGCCTGTCGGAGCCAACTTGCGCAAGCCACATTTTGAAAGGCTCTGCTTTTGGCGATGGAATTGATTGAACAAGACGCAGTAAATTTTTTGTGCTAACGACATCGGTTAATCTTGACTTGCCGTCTTTTGCAATCATTTTCAACTGTCCGATTTTTTCGGACAGTTCACTTCCTTCATCTTCTAACTTAGTTTTTAGGTCGTTCCAATATTTTCGGGGTTGGACGCTATCAGTCAACGCCGAAATCACATCAACAACGGAAAAATACCAATCTTCTTCCGATTCGTTTCACTGCGTTCTAATTTTCTGATCTTCAAAAATTTTAATATTAGACATAACAATCTCCCAATAGTTCCATTATAGCATATTTTGGGGGGGGGATTGCAAATAATTTGCCTAAAAATGCAGGCGTATGCGAATAAGTTGATTTATAAAATAGTGTTGTGTTTGTGCATAAAAAAATAACCATCTTTAATAAGATTGGCTATTTTTTAGTATTTTTTACGATTTTTATGATGATTTTGTTTGACTTAAGCCCTTATCGTCGTATGAGTACGGCTTAAACGCATCTTTGTTGTACCCAATTTCCAAATCGTTGCGCCTAGTTTCACAGCCCTCAATATATTTATCAAAATTGCGATTAAATTCGTCAAAATTTTTAGGACGGGTAGCAAAAGCAATCGCTTCAGGGCAGAATTCCGCATCATTAAAAAAATTCAAGTCGCCGTGGTGGAGCGGCTTCGGAGATTTTCCGTCGGCGCAATCTTGCATTTGGCGTCCACGCAAACACAAATCAGTCGCCAGTTCGTAATCGTGATTACGCTTGATGTAATTTTCGTCTCTCAGATAGGATAGACCCGCAACGGCAGTTATTGCACACCAGCCGAGAATCGCACACTGAACACCTGAGGAAATAACATAGGGAAATATGTTAATTTCGCTATCTGCAATAACTGTTGGGTCAACAATATCGAAAGCATTTGCTTGGCTCAGTTCCAGCAATTCGCTTGGCAAAATCGATTCGGGCAAAGTACTTGCATCAATCGGCGTTTCTGCCTGAAGTCTAGTAATTTCAGGTGTCAAACTATCACGAATTTGGGTGTAATTGTTAACAAATTCCCTCCGTTCTGGAATAGCAACGTTATATTCTGGTATGAGTGATATAGGGTCAAGTTTCCGAGCTGTGAAAGAAGCCTCATACTCGCTTTTTAGGTCGCTTAGCAAAGTGCTTGCAGTCGAGTTGTTTAAGTCAAGATAGTCGTATTTTTCCATTAATTCACTGCGTATTACGTCAATTTTCGGCTGAAGAATTTCGTCCTGTTGCTTTGCGCAAATCGCATTCACCTGGTCTTTTGCCGAATTTATGGTGTTTTGTACGGCATCAATCTCACCTTGCGCATGCCTTTGACGTAGAATTGTGGGGGAAGCTAAAGTAGAAATCGTTATTCCCACCGCAAAAGCACACGTGCAAACAGCCGCTCCACCAACTTTTATGAACGCCTCAACATTGCTAATCAAAGGATGGCGAATTTGCTTGCTGTCTTTGAATTTGCCGTCACAAATATTCTTAACATATCTGTAAACCTGCTTGCGTCGTCTTTTGACCTCGAATAACCGAATTTTCTCCATGATGTTTTCTTGATTAATCATAAAATCTCCTTCACATCTCTTTTGTGAACAAATTATAGCACATTTTCGCCTTAAAGTAAATACCCAAAATCAAAAAATTGCGAGAAACCCCCACACTTTTTCAAGGAAGCCATTAAAAAATTGAAGCCCAACCCCAAATCGCCCAAATTCCCGAATTTTAACCTCCAATTAAGGCGGTTTTAGTAAAAACTTTCCCCGTTTTCTTAAATTTCGCTCGCAAAATCGCCCCACACAGTTGACAAAGCCCTGCTTTTGTGCTACACTATATTCATACACGTGCGGATGTGGTGAAATTGGTAGACACGCTAGATTTAGGTTCTAGTGGGAAACCGTGGGGGTTCGAGTCCCTTCATCCGCACCAACGGGAAAGACTGCCAACGAGCAGTCTTTTTTGTTGGGGAGGGAACAATGAAGGGACTCGAAGCCTGAGAGGGCGTAATCCGTGAGGCAAGCCAACAGTGTTGGGTTGATAGGATTACGGGCTAAGCAATGCCCGAAAGGGATTGCGTAAGCGGTATAATTGCGACGCAATTTGGTCCCTTCATCCGCACCAACGGGAAAGACTGCCAACGAGCAGTCTTTTTTGTTGGGGAGGGAACAATGAAGGGACTCGAAGCCTGAGAGGGCGTAATCCGTGAGGCAAGCCAACAGTGTTGGGTTGATAGGATTACGGGCTAAGCAATGCCCGAAAGGGATTGCGTAAGCGGTATAATTGCGACGCAATTTGGTCCCTTCATCCGCACCAACGGGAAAGACTGCCAACGAGCAGTCTTTTTTGTTGGGGAGGGAACAATGAAGGGACTCGAAGCCTGAGAGGGCGTAATCCGTGAGGCAAGCCAACAGTGTTGGGTTGATAGGATTACGGGCTAAGCAATGCCCGAAAGGGATTGCGTAAGCGGTATAATTGCGACGCAATTTGGTCCCTTCATTCGCACCATACAGGACTGATCCGAACCGCTACAGTAGTGAGTTCGGGTTTTTCACAAGCCAAACCGTTTATGAAATGACAGTTACTTCGAAGAGGCGTATTCAAAAACTCAATTAAATAGTGTCGTTTTGCTACGATAAATACTCAACCAAAGCTTGTAATGGCTTGCGCAATGTCGAGGCAGGGCTTTTTGTAGAATGAAATGAAAAGCTGAAAGTGGTGAAAAACATTTGCAAAATGCGAAAATGTTTGATACAATTAGAAATAAAAATGTGCGAGGAAGTTATGAAAGTAAGAAAATTAAGCTGTCCAAATTGCAATGCAAGGGTTCAAAAGGGGCAAACAAATTGTGAATATTGTGGGGCGACGCTTGACTTTGTGGAAAGCGAGCCGAAAGCTTCGACCCCTGCGCCGACGATTGTGAACGCAACGATTAATGTGACGCAACCCGCTCAGCCTGTTGTGGACGAAGTGGCGTTGGCGGCGGAGGCCAACTATGCGCAGGACCACAGCATTAGCGAAGCTGAGTTGGAGCTTGCCTACCTTGCCGACCAAAAAGAGAAAGAGCGGAAGCGACGCACTGTGTCAAGTATCGTGAGCGGAATTGTTGGCGTTGCGGGTATTGTAAGCGGTATAATTTTGATGGAACGGGTTAGTTACATAGGAATTTCGCTAATCGTTTTGGGAATTTTGTTTTTGTGCAAAATTTTCTACTCATTTATGCGTACAAATTACAGTATGAGTCGTGCGGGCTACATTTATTCGGGAATTATTTGTGCGTTAATTTGCTGTTTCGGGATTTATGGCGGTGTTGAGTTAATCAAGCTTTCGCCAACGATAGAAGGCAAGCTCATTTGCATAATTCCGTTTATGCTTGTGGCGGTTTCGCTGTCGTATTTCATCACAAAAACAATTTACTACATTCGTGCAAAAAAGCGCTAAGTTTAATCAGGATTTTTGTCCTGTTTTTTGTTTTCGGCGAATTTGGTAGGTGATTGATGTTCGGTTTTGGTAGTTTAATATATTGGGCAATCGTGAAAGCAGAGGGAGGGGCGGCTTGCCGTATGCGTCCATTTGAAAAATGGACGCATTATGCCCGCACCCAGCGGGGTGCGGGCATCGTGCCGACTAAGGTCGGCACACGGCAAGCCGTCCGCCCGCTCTTGTTTACTTGAAACACTGCCGAGCGTCTACGCAACAACAAAAAAGGCGGGGTAAAACCCCGTCAGTTAGTTAAATAAATTTAATTGCAAAATCGATTTTGCGATAATTCTAGTTGTTCTTTTTCGCTTTTTCAGATTTGTTAGCAGTTGGTTCAGAAAGTGTTAGACTTTCCTTGAGAGTCGCTAACAAACTTGTAACATTTGCAAGGTCGGTCGGTACAATAAGTTTCGTGCTTTGCCCGTCAGCAACAGAAGCAAGCGCCTCATAGCCCTTAAGAGTTAAATATGCTTGGTCAGGTTTTGCGTCGATAATTAATTTGATTGCGTCCGCAGTACCCTCGGCTTCCTTGATGAGTGCAAGACGTTTTGCCTCAGCACGCAAAACTTCAGCCTCTTTCTCACCCTCAGCAACCAAAATATTGCTTCGTTTCTCACCCTCAGCCTTAAGAATCGATTCACGACGTTCACGTTCAGCACGCATCTGCTTTTCCATCGCTTGTTGGATGTCTTTTGGTGGCAAAATATTTTTTAGTTCCACACGATTGATTTTGATACCCCAAGCGTCCGTTGCGTCATCAAGAACATTACGCATTTTGGCGTTGATGGTGTCACGAGAAGTTAGGGTATTGTCAAGCTCAAGCTCGCCGACAAGATTACGCAAGGTCGTTGCGGTAAGATTCTCAATCGCATAAATTGGATACTCAACGCCGTACGTGTAAAGTTTAGGGTCGGTGACTTGATAGTAAACAACAGTGTCAATCTTCATTGTTACGTTGTCTTTTGTGATAACGTCTTGAGGCTTAAAGTCCTTGACTTGCTCCTTAAGACTTATCGGCTTGCTCGCCATCCTCTCAAAAAACGGTATGATGAAATGAATTCCCGTTTCCAAAACTCTGTTAAATTTCCCTACACGCTCAATTACGATTGCAGTCGATTGGTGAACGACTTTGATACTAAAGCCCAAAATCACAAACGCAACCACAGCAATTACAATGAGCGCAATTAAAATTGATGCCATAAATAAATTTCTCCTTTTAAATTTGCGAATTAATTTTTTGCGAATTTTTTGATTTTTTCTTGAATTTTTTTAGCGTAAAAAAATATCTAAAAAAATACCGAAAAATTCAAATTAATTCATAATTTTGGTAATTTTACGCCGATTGATTTTCAGCGGGTTTTACAAGAAGCTTGTTGCCACGAATCGCCACAATCTCCACTTCGCTACCAGCGGGAATGCTTGATTTGTCATAACTAATTGCGGTCCAAACGATGTCGTTTATACGAACTTCGCCTTTGTCGTCGCCCACGATTTCTTTGATAAGCGAAGTTTTGAGTCCGATAAACGAGTCAGTGTTGGTCTTGTCGTCGGCTTTGTTTTTAAATAAAACCTTAAGGCAAAATTTCCGCAAACAAACAAGCAAAACGAGTGAAACGACGATGCAAGCGACGATTTGCCACTCATAACCAACCCCACAGAAGTACAGAATCAACGCCACAAGTCCACCAGGTACGAACCAAACACTCGCCATTTGTAGAGTAAACGCCTCAATGAACGCCGAAACCGCAATGACAGTAAGCCAAATCCACATCATAATTACCATATCCATAATAATTTCCTCCTTTTTGCTTACTATTATATATTAAAATTCGCAAAAAAACAATAATATTTAACCAAAAAATTTTTTAATTTTGCCCAAGTTGATTAAATTAAAAGAAAATTTGTAAAAAATCAAGAAATAATACTGTTTATGCTGTTTTTATTTGATTTTCTGTGCAAAATTGTGTAAACTAATTATCAGGAAATGTGGGCTGTTTTCAAAAAGGATAAAAAGCGAGGTAATGGTATGTACTACAAAATTTTTAAGGCGACTGAAATTAGTCCGTTTGAGCGTGTAGAAATAAACAAAAAATTTAGGGATTTTGTTGTGGATATGTGTGATTTTTTACCGCCGAAACATCTGCAAAAAAGGAGTGGTCAGAAATTAAGCAAAACCGAAAAGCCAACGATTGATTTAGATGATTTACGTGCAGAGCGAATTCCTGGCGCTATTGAACCCAAAATTACTAAACCTAAAAATAACATTTTTGATGAGGAAAATAACGAAAGATTGCTAAAGGAATTTCGGGAAGCGGGCATAAAAACTGACCCAGAACCAAAAGACACGACAAACATAATTTAAGCCGAAAAATAAAAAATAATAAGAAAAATTACAAAAAATTCGAAATATATCAAAAATTTAACTAATGGAGATTCATAATGCCAGAAGATGAAATAACACAAGAGCAACAAAGTAACGAGCCTGCAGCTTTGACCAAAGCCGAAAACCCAGGTCTATTTGAGGCGGTTTGTAATCAATTGGGTATTAACTATGACTCTATTGATAGGTTGTCACCGCGTGATCAAGAAAGGTTGTACAAACTTGACATAAAAGCTGAGGAAGGAGCAAATGTTACAAGCCTTAATGGAGTTGAAAAGTTAAAAAATCTTAGGGTTTTTAGCATATCGGGACTTGATGATTGTAGCGAGTTGTTTCAAGATATATACAAGAAAAGTAAAAATGCTGAGGATTTGGAACAAGCATTATTTGTGACTAATCAAGTGAAAGATTTTTCTCCTTTGCAAAAATGCTCACATTTGAGAAGCTGTGATATAATAAATCAACGCAACGTTCAACATTTCGATGTCGATAATTTAGAAGAACTAGAAGACCTGTACTTGAGCGGTTGTGATAACTTGATGGTTGTATCAAATTTAACAAGTCCCATGAAAAGTGGAACATTAAAAAATTTACACATAAATTATAGTGAAAAATTTGGGCAAATTGAAGATGAGGAAAGTTTTGTTGATTTATTAAAAAATGGATACGCTCTGGATAAATGTAAATTAGAACATAGTTATTTTATAAAGTTAATGCGGTGTCACCCTGAATTACGAGAAACAATGGAAGCTATGCCTAATGACAAAATACAATGGGCTGATACGTTGGGTGAACCTTATTCAACGAAGCAAATGTTGATGATTTATGATAGAATTTCCGATATTGTAAATACTGTTTGTCAAGAGGGCGAGAGCGATGTTCAAAAACTTGCGAATGTCTATCGTTATTTTTGCGATACGATGACATATAATAATAGTGCTGAAGAGGAAAGCCAAGATATTTTTGATCCAAGCGTGCTTGAGGTAAAGTTTACTAATAGAAGGGCTTTGGAAGTGTTGTTTAATAATAAAGGCGTTTGTGCGGGGTTTAGCAATATTTTTAATCTATGTGGGAATTACTTGGGTTTTAATATGGAAACGTGTCATTGTACGGCAAAAAATTCAAATCAAACATATGAAAGTGATTATGCGATAAATTCTAACCACGCAATTTCAAAAGCAGTATGGTACAGTACTAAAACTGGCGAAAAATTCGAATATTATTTTGATTTAACAAGTGATCTCGGATACTACAGATCTGATTGTTTTATGCTAAACCGCAAGCAAATTTTAAATCGTAACCAATTTTGTTTTGATGAAATAAAAAATCGAAACGACGAATCTTCGCCCAACTTATTAAGCGTACTTAAAGCAAAGGGACTTCTACACACTTCCAAACGCAACACTGTCGTTGCCTTTACTAGAGAAGAAAATCCTGGTTTATTCGATATTGCTTGTAAGAAGTTAAGAATTGATCCAAACAAGAAATCGAGTTTAAATCCAGCACAACTTGGTAGAATCGAAGAATTAAATCTTTCCTCCACAAAAAAAGATTCTAATGGTCACACAATGTTATGGGCGGACGTAAGAAGTTTAGAGGGAATCGAGAAGTTTCATAATTTACGTCAAATTCGTTTGCAAGGGGCTGAAGAAATTGATATTAATGGGTTAATTGATGATAATAAGTTGCAAGAGGCTCAAGAATTGCAGGATACTTTGTCGGAAAGAAATCAAATTACTGATTTGTCCCCTTTACAGAATTGTCCTAAATTGGAATGCGTTTATATAGCAAACCAGCATAAATTAGAATCAATAGATGCCGAAAATTTGAAAGGAATACAAGAGTTGCATATTCAGGAGTGTGATTCTTTGCAAGAAATTGCTAATGCAACTGAATTGCAAGAGAAAAAGGTTGATATTCAAGATTGTGAGAATTTGAAACCAATAGTTGCTGAGAATGAAAGTCAAACGGAATTTGCTGAACAAACTGAATCTGAGCAGGTAGAGAACCATGAGACACAGCAAAAACAAGTTGAATTCACACAACCTGTCGAGCAAAATTTTGTTGAGCAGGTGCAACCGTTGGAGGTTGAGCAAGCGCAATCTGTTGGTGATGTGGGGCAAATCAGTCAGCCGATAAATGCGGAGCAAAATTGGACGCAAATGCCGAGTGCCGAGCAACCGATTGAGCAAGTCAAAGCCGTTGAGTACGTTAAACCCGCTGAACAAGTTTTTGTTGAACAACCCGCCGAGTTCACGCAAAATGCTGATTATGTTGAAGCACCAAACTATTCGCAAACTACCGAATCCGCTGTCGACTCGTACTATCAAGATTTTGAACAAAACGAGCCTCAATATGCAGTGGAAAAGGAGGCGCCAAGCTACGAAAATTACGGTTACGTTGACCCAAATGCATACAGTAATCAAAATGCTGATCAAAGTGTAGCGCAAGGGGATGAAAATACTCCTACTGCAATACCTACTGCCGAACAAATGCAAGCGGTAAAGAGTGGGCAAGGTGCCAGCAATTCAGTCTCTCAAGAAGAATCGATGGAGCGTGGCGGGTAAAAATCGATTTATCATTTTGCTAAACAAAAAAGCCCGAAAATGCTTATTTATTTCATTCACTCTTGACATAAATTTGATGTTACAAAAGCCAAGCGTTTGAAATTGCGATTTCGAGGGGGGGGTGATTTGCTAGTTTGATTTATAAAAAGAAAAATCAACAAAAAATAGAAAAAAATCAACAAAAATATTAGTGCAAAAAATCGGAATATAAAAAAATCAGTGTAATTTCACTCAATTAATTAGAAATTACACTGATTTTTATATGCATTGTCAATGCTATTAGAAGGGAACATATAATTTAAAGAATTTCGACCGAATTAGTCGGCAGAGTAAGGCAAAAGTGCCATATATCTAGCACGCTTGATTGCGGTGGTCAATTCTCTCTGGTGCTTTGCACAAGTACCAGTTTGACGGCGAGAAACGATTTTACCCTTTTCGGTAACGAAACGACGAAGCTTTGCAACGTCTTTGTAATCAATCTCGGTCACTTTGTCTTGACAAAATTGACAAACTTTACGGCGAGCCATTGGACGACGACGGCGCTCTTCACCCTCAGCACGAGGCTTGCGGTCATACTTGCTTTCTTGTCTAGCGTCCTTAACTTCCGTTTGATCGGTTTGTTGCTGAGCGTCTTTAACCTCGGCAACTTCTTTTGCTACCGTCTTAACTTCGGTAGCGTCTTGATTTTCAGCCATTTTTATCTCCTTTATTAGAATAATTTAAATCATTAGAAAGGCAAATCCGTATCGTCAACAGGCTGTAATTCAGAAACTTTCGCAGTTTCTTTTGGTGCGGTAGCGCCATTTTCAAAAGGCACGCTTGTACCGTCACTACGTGGTGTCAAAAATTCGACATCTTCAACCACGATATCTGTTACAGTACGCTTTTCACCATTAACCTCGTATGTACGATTTTGCAAATTGCCAGTCACAGCAACCTTGTTGCCCTTGTGCAAGTACTTGCCACAACGTTCAGCCAAATTTCTCCAAGCGGTAATGTTGAAGAAATCAGTCTCACGCACGCCCTCAGAATTCGCATAATTGCGGTTGACAGCGATACCAAAACGGCACATAGCGATACCATTTTGTGTAGAACTTGACTCAGGGTCACGAGTAAGGTTACCAATCAAAAAAACTTTGTTCATTGTAAAAACTCCCAAAAAACTACTTTTTAATAATCATTTTGCGAACGAAGAACTCGGTCAAAGCCATCTGCTCCTCCATTTTGCGAATAAGAGTAGGGTTAGCAGTGAAATTCATCAAAACGTAAAAACCCTCACGCTTATCGTCAATCGGGTAAGCAAACTTCTTTACACCAATCTTCTCAACAGAATCAACGACACCGCCGTCAGCAACTACCATATCGCTAAATTTCTTGATAATTGCCTCACGAGTCTCCTCTTCTGCGCTGATTGAAATGATATAAAGCATTTCATACTTGTTCATAAATCGGAAGACCTCCTTTTGGACTAATGGACAGCGGAAAAACCCCACTGTCAAGGATTACATCACGTAATCTAGCGCACATTATATCACAACTTGTAAAATTTTGCAATAGAAATTTATAAAATTTTTTAAATTAAATAGACACCTGATTCCCGTCCGAATTTCCGTCCGAATTTCCATCCGAAAGCTGTGGCAGTTCTTGTTCGTTGAATAAATCAAGCACATAATCATACTGACTGTCGTCTTCATTACAGCAAGTCAAAAGTTCAAAATGAATCGGTTTGCGGTACATCATTCTGCGGTAAGCAGGTTGAATATTAGGCCAAGGATTCCACTGTTCGTAGATTTTATCCATATAAAAATTCATATTATCAACCAAATTCCAAATTTTAAGCGAATAATAAAACGCCCGATGCGCAATCAAGCCGTCAATGAAATGGTGCAAATTCTCATAATCTAGCGTACCGACGTGAATTGAAGCGGCAACATTTTTGAGCATATAATTAGTAATACCGTATCCGAATTCAATGTTTGCATTTTTCAACGAAGTAAAATGTTCAACAAAAGTATCGGTCTCGTCATCCATTGTTATCATAAGCTGTTCCTCTTTAGTGATTTTAAATAAAATAACACAACTGTCCCAACTTGTCAAGTGCTTGCAACAAAGTTTTTCTGCCAAATTGCGTTTTTTGTAAAAAGTACCTGTATCCGATAATAAGATTTTATTCCTAAATTTTTATATTAGTGAGCGAAGCGAACCAAATTAGAATAGCAAAAGTCCTCCGCATCGCCGACAGGTTATACCTATTGGAGAAGAGAGGGTGATTTTACGCTCGTGTGGGCTTAAAAATGAGGATATTGAGTTGATATCCCATTTCCTTACGCAAAAATTATTGTCAAAATGCCGATGGCGAGGAGGTAGGGGACGAAGTAGATGAGGTTGATTTTTTTGACGATTTTTTTCATTATGATTAGACCCAAAAGCGCTGACAAAAAGGCGGTAATTGTGGATAAAATTAGACCGAAAATGCTAATTCCTGCGAAAGCGGACGAAAAATCGCTGGTAAAAAGTTGGTAAATCAAGCTTGCAAAAATTATCGGTATGCTCATCAAAAAACTAAAATCAAGGGCAGTTTGACGTTCGATTCCGGCGACCAAGCCGAAGGACAAAGTCGTTCCGCTACGGCTAAGACCTGGAAAAATCGCAAGCGCCTGACTTAGCCCCATAATTGCCACATTTTTGTAATTTAGCGGTTGCGGGTTGCGAGTTTTATTGGCGATAAAAACGGCGAGCGAAAGAAAAATTGCCGACAAAATAAACCCTATGCCCACAAAAATTAAATTCGCAAAAGTCGTTTCCACAAAACTGTTGAAAATTAGCACAAAAATCACTGCGGGCAAAGTCGCCAAAAGCAGAAATTTGTTGAGCCGACACGTAGGGTGCGTGATTAGGTAAAAAATCGTTTTGCGATAGTAAATTATGACGGCAAGTAGGGTGGCGCAATGCAAAAGCACGTTGAGAAAAACCAAATCGCACGAAATTCCAAAGAAATGCTCCACTAACACCAAATGCCCGCTAGACGAAATCGGCAAAAATTCCGTAATGCCTTGCAGAAGCCCTAGCAAAATCAGTACTAAAACGGTCAATTTTACCTCCATATAAGCAAAATTTTCGTTAATTTTAATTTATTATACGCACTTAAAACAAAATAAATACAGCAATTTCGTTTTGACGCCCAAAAAAGACTTGATAATTTCGCAATTCTTTGATATAATGAAATTGTAATCAAAAATTAAATTTGAAAGGAGGTGTTTTTATGGCATTTAAATCAGGTTTTGTGGCGGTTATTGGTAAGGCAAACGTTGGCAAATCAACGCTAATTAATTCGCTTATTGGCAAAAAAGTCAGTATTGTCAGCCCCAAAGCGCAAACCACCCGCAACAAGATTATGGGCGTGTGGAACGAACCCGATTCGCAAGTCGTTTTTTTGGATACGCCAGGAATTCACAAGGCGAAAAATAACCTTGACAAGTATATGCAAGACGCAATTTCTTCGGCGACCGAAGACGTAGATTTGTTGCTCTATGTAATGGACGGGAGTAAAGATTTTGCTGATGATGATTTAAGCAATCTCAAGAAGTATTGCGGGCAAAGTTATCCTGTGTTTGTCGTGGTAAACAAAGTTGATTTGGGCAATTTTGAGACGATTTACCCAAGACTTGACAAGCTCAACAAAATCGACGGTATTAGCGAGATTTTCGGAGTTTCGGCACTAAAAGAGAAAAATCTTGACGACCTTAAAACAGCGATTTTAAGTAAACTTAATGACAATATAAAATACTTCCCTGACGACGAATTCACTGATAAAAGCGTGGAATTTCGGGTCGCTGAAACGATTCGGGAGAAAATTCTATGGGCGCTAGATGACGAAGTCCCTCATGGCGTTGGCGTGATGGTGGACAAGATTGATTTGTCGCAAAAAGCGGTCAAAATTAACGCAACAATTTATTGCGAGCGTGAATCACACAAAAATATCATTGTTGGCTCTAAAGGTGCTGGCATAAAAGACATCGGCACAAAGTCAAGAATTGCGATTGAAAAGATGTTAAATAGGACGGTTTATCTTGATTTGTTTGTCAAAGTAAAACAAAATTGGCGTGATAGGGTAAATCTTGACGAATTCGGTTACGGACAACAACAACCTTGATTTTTGGGCATAAAAATTCTTTTGAGGTTATAAAATAACTCGAGAGGTGATAAAATGCGTAAAAATACTAAAAAAATGGATGGTGGTAAAATGAGCGTAAGAGAATTAGCGTGGAAGAATTTTGTGGAAACGGGCGAAATTGGGGCATATATGTTTTACAAAAAAATAAGTGAGGAAAGTGATGAAAGAACTGACGACGCAGGGCATTGTCCTGAGAGCGATTGATTACGGCGAAAAAGACAAAATCATAACGATTTTTACGGCGGATATGGGGCGTGTTAGTGCAATACTAAAAGGGGTGCGAAAAATCACCTCTAAGTTAAAATACGCTAGCCAGCCGTTTTGTTACGCTGATTTTAAATTGTCAGGACGAAGCGAATTAATGACCGTTTGCGGTGCGTGTGAAATTACGAATTTTTTTGATATCACGCAAAGTTATGCCAAAATGGTTTGCGGAAGTGCGATTCTTGAAATGGTTGATAACGCTTCCACTTTGGGCGAGGCTGACCCGATTTTGTTTGAGGCGGTGCGACGTTGCTTGGGGTTGCTTGCAAATAGTGACATAAGTCCCGACCTGATTTTAATGCGTTTTGCAATTGGGCTTTTTAAGGTAAGTGGTTATGCGCTGAATCTTAAAACGTGCCATATTTGTGGCAAATCGCTTAATTCGGATATGGCTGTTTTTGATACCGAAGCGGGCGAATTTTGTTGTTATAAGTGTCCTGTGCCAAGTTATATTCCTGTGTCCCCACGTGTGATTGAGATTATGCAAAAAATCTCACATATTCCCGTTTCCGAGCTTCCCGACATTTGCATAATGAAAAACGAAGCAAAAGAGTTTCGCTACATAATAAAAGCGAATTTTCAACTCCGCTTCGGTTGGGAATTACGCAGTTTATCCACCGCCTTTGAGTAAGTTACATAAATAAAATCAAATGTACCTACAAAGTCCAGAATCTTATCAAGTAATTATGAGAATTTTTGATACATATTTGAGTGGTTGGGGGATTAAATAAACTTGTGCATAAATTATTTTTTTGTAAATAAATTGTCAATTTTTTATATCAAATAATTAGCAATAAATAATTAACAATAATTAACGATAAATTGCTAACAAAATTTGGCAATAAAAATTTAAAAATTGCGTTTAATTAAATTTAGGTCGATTATTCCTTTTGATAGCGTGTTATTAGCGTGAATTTTGCTTACAATTTGTGCAAAATGCACAAAACACTTGCATTTTCATTAAAATTTGATATAATATAAGCTAGATTTTTGGTGGATATTAGGGACTTTTGAATTGCTTGCGGGTGAACTTCGCTTACTGCTGAGTGATTTTGGAGTTGGTTGTTTTCCGCCGATTAAAAGGAGACGATGATTTTGTTATCACTACAAAATGTGAGTTACGCTGTGACGGAAAACGGCAAGACTCGGCAAATTCTTAAAAATATTTCGTATGATTTCGAGTTGGGCAAAAACTACGTGATTACAGGCGCAAATGGTTGCGGAAAGTCAACTTTGGCAAAAATTATTATGGGAATTATTCCTGCGTCAAGCGGTCGCATTTTGCTAAATGGCAAGGATATTACGAGTCTTAATATCACCGAAAGGGCGAATTCGGGGTTAGCGTTTGCTATGCAACAGCCCGTCAGATTCAAGGGGTTGAGTGCGAAAGAAATGCTTGAATACGCTCACAAGGACAAGCTCTGCACGTCGGGTGCGTGTGAATTTTTGGGCAAGGTTGGGTTGTGCGCTCGTGATTATCTGGAGCGTGATTTGGACAACACGCTTAGCGGTGGCGAACTAAAGCGAATCGAGATTGCGACAGTGCTTGCTCGCAAGTGTCAAGTGAATATTTTTGACGAACCTGAGGCTGGGATTGATATTTGGAGTTTCAATAGCCTTGTGGATATTTTCAAAAATTCCATTTCAAAGTCATCTACGAATATCATTATCAGCCACCAAGAGAAACTTTTTACGAGCGCCGATGAAATTTTGCTAATTGATGACGGAGTTGTTGCGCTATCGGGTAAGCCTAGCGAAATTTTGCCGAAATTAACTACTGCTCGCAACTGCAAAAAGCTTGAGGGGGTGTAAGATTATGGAAAAAATTGATAGCGAATTATTAGGGAAAATCGCCGATTTGCACTCCGTTCCGCAAGGTGCGTACAATATTCGCAAAAACGGGAAACTTCTTGCTCGCAAATGCGTTGAGGGAATTGAAATCGCTTCAAAAACCGACAAGCCAGGCATAGATATTCGGGTTGCCGACGGCATAAAAGGTCAAAGCGTGCATATTCCTGTGATTGTAACGGAAAGCGAAATCAGTGATTTGGTGTACAACGATTTTTACATTGGCAAAAATACCGAAATTTTGATTGTGGCGGGTTGTGGACTCCATAACGACGGTGACAAACTCAATTCGCACGACGGCATTCACGAATTCTGGATTGGCGAGGGTGCAAAGGTGCGATATATCGAAAAGCATTTGGGCGAAGGCAATTTGCGGGTTGAAAAGAACCTAAACCCGACAACCATTGTGCATATGGCAAAGGACTCGCATTTTGTAATGGAGACTATTCAGTTAGGCGGGGTAAGTCACTCCCAGCGTGTTACTTCGGCGGACTTGGGCGAAAATGCGATTTTGGATATAAAAGAGTCCATTTTGACCGAATTTGACCAAGACGCAACCACGACTTTTGCGGTGGAATTAAACGGCGTAAAATCTCGTGTGAACGTGGTCAGTAGAAGTGTGGCAAAAGGTGACAGCCGTCAGCAGTTTATCTCGCAAATTAACGGCAATAATGAGAGTTTCGGCCATGTAGAATGCGACGCAATCGTGTTTAATAACGGGCGAGTTGCCTCCACCCCAGCACTTCAAAATACTCACCCCGACGCAACATTGACGCACGAGGCGGCGATTGGCAAAATCGCTGGCGAGCAGATTATCAAGCTACAAACTTTGGGGCTTACGCAAGAAGAGGCGGAAGCGGTTATCCTAAAAAGTTTCTTGCAATAAATAAGGAGAGAAATTATGGCTAAAATTATTATGACGGGGGACAGACCTACTGGCAAATTACACATTGGGCATTATGTCGGTTCTCTAAAAGAGCGTGTCCGTATGCAAAACGAGGACACGTACGACGGATATTACTTGATGATTGCCGATTCGCAAGCGCTCACCGACAATTACGACAATGTGGAAAAAGTCCGCAATAGTATTATCGAAGTCGCACTTGACTATTTGGCAGTCGGGCTTGACCCGAATAAAATCACGATTTTTATTCAGTCCGAAATTCCTGAGCTTACCGAATTCACTTTTTACTATATGAATATGGTGACTTTGGCGAGATTGGAGCGTAACCCGACTGTCAAAGCGGAAATTCAGCAGAAGAATTTTGACAACTCAATTCCCGTCGGGTTCTTGTGCTATCCGATTAGTCAAACTGCCGACATTACCGCTTTCGGAGGAACGTTTGTGCCGGTTGGCGAGGATCAATTACCTATGATTGAGCAGGCAAGGGATATTGTTCGCACGTTTAACTACCTATACAAAACGGATATTTTGGTTGAACCGCAAGGGGTTATCCCCAAAAACGAGTGCTGTAGGCGGTTGGTCGGTACGGACGGCAAAGCGAAAATGAGTAAGTCGCTCGGCAACACGATTTATTTATCGGACGAAGCGGACGTGCTAAAGCAAAAAGTTCGTGATATGTACACCGACCCAAATCACATCAAGATTACTGACCCAGGCAAAGTCGAGGGCAATGCGGTTTTTGCGTACTTGGACGCATTTTGTGAGGCTCGGCATTTTGAGAAATTTCTGCCCGAATATCACGATTTGGACGAACTCAAAGCGCATTACCGAAAGGGCGGTTTGGGTGATGTTAAGATTAAGAATTTCTTGTTTGAGATTCTTAACGAATTATTGACGCCGATTCGTGAACGCAGAAAAGAGTTTGCAAAAGATAAGGACAAAGTCTTGCAAATGCTGTTTGATGGCAGTGACAAAGCAAGAAAAGTCGCTAGCGAAAATCTTGACAAGCTCAAGTCCGCAATGGGTATCAATTATCGTAAATAGTTATTTGTCTAAGTGTGGGGACAAACAAACATTAATTAAAATGGTTACAAATTTTTATAGAGTGGTGATTTGCCACTCTATTTTATTGCCGAAAACACCCCCAAAAACGCCCCAAATCTAGCAAATCACACAAATTTATGATATGTTTTACAAAAAAATGGCGATAACACTTGAAATTTGTGGCGATTTCGGTTATAATGGTAGGTACTAATATTGTTAGGAGATGATTTATAATGCAGACAACATTTCGCACATGTAAATGTAATGATGTGACAAAACAAAATGAAGGACAAATCGTTCGTGTTGCAGGTTGGGTGGCGACTATTCGTGACCACGGTGGAATCACTTTTATCGATTTGCGTGACCAAACGGGTATTGTCCAAGTCGTTGTTGAGGACGACTCCAAGATTAAAGGTGTGACAAAGGAGTGCGTGATTTCCGTTGAGGGAAAAGTCACTGGTCGTGGCGAGGGTAACGTTAACCCGAAACTCCACACTGGCGAGATTGAGATTGTAGCAAATGAGGTGTCCTTGCTTGGCCCTGTTATGCAACCTCTTCCTTTTGAGGTTGATGAGAGCAAGAAAATTCGTGAGGACGTAAGGCTGAAATACCGCTATCTTGATATGCGTAACCCTGAGGTTTTCTCTAACCTAATTATGCGTAGCAAGGTAAATTCGTTCTTGCGTAACTCTATGGAGGCAATGGGTTTTGTAGAAATTGCGACCCCGCTTATGAGTGCGGACAGTCCTGAGGGCGCAAGGTGTTTCCTTGTTCCCGCAAGACAGCACCCAGGAAAATTCTACTCTCTTCCACAATCACCGCAAATGTTCAAGCAGTTGTTGATGGTGGGCGGTTTTGACCGTTATTACCAAATCGCACCTTGCTTTAGAGATGAGGACGCACGTGCTGATAGAGCGGCGGGCGAATTCTATCAGTTGGATATGGAAATGAGTTTTGCAACGCAAGAGGACTTGTTTGAAATCGGCGAGAAGCTTTTTTATGACCTATTTACCAAATTCGGCCACAAGGAAGTCAGCCCCGCACCGTTTAGACGGATTCCGTTCAAGGAAAGTATGGAGCTTTACGGCACTGACAAGCCTGATTTACGCAACCCGCTAATTATCCACGACGTGACGAGTGTTTTTGCTAACACTGAGTTTAATGCGTTTAAGAATAGCACTGTAAAGGCAATTGCCGTTCACGATATCGCTGGCAAGCCTCGTAGTTTTTACGACACTTTGACTAGCAAAATGGTGGAAGTCGGTAGCAAGGGACTTGCGTGGATTAAGGTGGAAGCAAATGGCGAATTTAACAGCCCTATTGCAAAATTCTTAAGCGACGCAGAGAAACAGCAACTTACTGAGATTCTTGACGCAAAAGAGGGTACAAGTATCTTTCTTATTGCCAACAAACCTCGTATTGCTACAAAATTAAGCGGTATGCTCCGTAATTTCTTGGGCGACGAGTTGGGACTTTGCGACCCCAACAAATTTGCGCTTTGCTGGATTACCGATTTCCCTATGTATGAACTTGATGATGAGGGCGTGTTGCAATTCTGCCACAACCCGTTTAACAAACCTGCGGGCAATTTGGAGACTTTGACTAAGGAAAATGCTCTTGAGTTCAACGCATATCAGTTTGATTTGGTTGGCAACGGAATTGAGTTGCTGAGCGGTGCTGAGCGTAACCACGACCCAAGAGCAATGCTTAAACTTATGGAGATTGTTGGGTATACAGAAGAAGATTGTAAGGCGAAATTCGGCGCTTTGTATAATGCGTTCCAGTTTGGCGCACCACCACACGCTGGTATGGCGCTGGGTATTGATAGAGTGCTTATGCTCTTTAACGACGAGCCAAATATTCGTGAAGTTATCGCCTTTCCGTTCACAAAATCGGCATATGATCCACTTATGGACGCACCAAATTGCGTGAGTGACAAGCAACTGAAAGAATTGAGTATCAAGCTCGATATTCAAAAAGACTAATTGTAATATTATAAAAATAAAATAAGGAGTAACTATGATTACAGTAACCGATATGGAGTTGTCTTTTGGTGGCGCTCCGCTATTCAAGGATGTGAATCTGAAATTCACCCCGAATAACTGTTATGGCGTAATTGGAGCGAATGGGGCGGGCAAATCAACTTTTCTGAAAATTTTGAGCGGTGACCTAGAAGCTAGTAAGGGCAGTATAGATATTCCCGAAAACGAGCGTTTGTCCGTTTTGCGTCAGGACCACTTCGCTTTTGACGAGTATTCAATTATGGATACTGTAATTATGGGGAATAAGCGTCTTTACGATATTATGAAGCAAAAAGACGAGCTTTACGCAAAGCCCGACTTTTCCGAAGAAGATGGCAATTTGGCTGCCGAATTGGAGAGTGAATTTGCCGAAATGAACGGCTGGGAAGCGGAACTTGACGCTAGCAAACTCCTAAACGGTTTGGGCGTTCCCGAAAGCGAGCATTACAACCTTATGGCTGACCAAAACGGTGCAATTAAGGTCAAAGTTATGCTAGCACAGGCGCTATTTGGCACACCTGACATTTTGCTACTTGACGAGCCGACCAATCATATGGACCCCGAAAGTATTGAGTGGCTAGAGGAATTTATCATAAATTATCCAGGAACAGTGATTGTCGTGTCGCACGATCGCCATTTTCTTAACACAGTATGCACTTATACCGTCGACATTGACTATGGCAAAATCAATATGTGGCCTGGCAACTACGATTTTTGGTACGAATCGAGTCAGCTTATGCTTCAGCAAATGAAACAAGAGAACAAAAAGAAAGAGAAGCGCATAGAGGAATTGAAGGAATTTATCCGTCGTTTCGGTGCGAAAAAATCTCTTGCAAAGCAGGCAACAAGTAGAAAGAAAATGCTCGACAAAATTCAAATTGAGGACTTGCCTGTGTCAAATAGGAAGTACCCTTATATCAATTTTAAGTACGAAAAAGAGCTTGGTAAAGACATAATTGAGGCGAACAACGTGACTTTTGTGCATGAGGGCAAGACGCTTCTTGACCACGTGTCTTTTAGAATTGGCAGAGAGGACAAAGTTCTAGTACTTGGCGAGAACGAAAACGCAGTTTCGGCGCTTCTTGCGATAATTTCGGGCGAGGAGAGTAATTACGACGGCGACATTCGTTGCGGGACGACTGTTGTGCGTGGAAATTTGCCGAAAGATACGGCGAAATTCTTTGATAACGACCTAAATATTACCGAGTGGCTGGCGCAATTTAGTAAGGAGCGGGACGTAACTTACTTGCGTGGCTTTTTGGGGCGTATGCTTTTTAGCGGGGATGACAATCTCAAGAAAGTTAAAGTGCTATCGGGTGGCGAAAAAGTTCGCTGTATGTTCAGTCGTCTAATGGTTATGAACGCAAATATGCTGATTCTTGACCAGCCGACGAACCATCTTGATTTGGAGAGTATTACAGCGCTTAATGAAGGACTCGTGGACTACAAAGGTGTAGTGGTGTTTAGTTCGCACGACCACGAGTTAATGCAAAGTGTTGCGAACCGAATTTTTGAGATAAAAGACGGCAAGCTTATTGATAGAATGTGTACCTATGAGGAATATTTGGCGAATAAAAAATAACAAAAAAGGCAGAAATTATGATAAAAATTTATAATACGCTGACACGAGAAGTTAGCGAGTTTGTGCCACAACACGACGGCGAAGTCGGAATGTACGTTTGCGGATTGACGGTTTATATGCCACCGCATATGGGTCACGCACGCACATACGTTGGGTATGACGTAATAAAAAAGTACTTCGAGTACAAGGGCTACAAGGTTTTTTACGTTCGCAATATCACCGATGTCGGCAGTATTGTGGGCGACGCTGACGAGGGCGAGGACAAGATTTTGCTTAAAGCAAACGAAATGAAAATGCACCCGCTGGAACTTGTCGACCACAATATAGCGCTGATGTGGTACTATCTTGACGCACTCCGTTGTGACCGTCCGAATATCAGCCCTCGTGCGACTGGGCATATTGTGGAGATTATCGAAGCTGTTCAGTCGATGATTGATAGGGGGTATGCGTACGAATTGGACGGCAACGTCTATTGCGACGTGACCAAAATTAAGGATTACGGAATACTCAGTGGTAACACGCTCGAATCTCTTAATGCGGGCGCTAGAATTGCTGTGACTAACGGGAAGCATAGCCCGTATGACTTCGCAGTTTGGAAGAAAGCGCAGGACAATTCCGCATTGCGTTGGAATAGCCCTTGGGGTGTTGGTTATCCTGGCTGGCACATTGAGTGTAGTGTGATGAGTACGAAGTATTTGGGTCACCACTTCGATATACATGGTGGCGGACTTGATTTGCGTTTTCCACACCACGAGAACGAAATCGCCCAAAGTATCGCACTAGGTTATGGCAACCCCGTTGAGTATTGGGTTCATACGGGAATGCTACTTGCTCAAGACGGCTCCAAAATGAGTAAATCTGCTGGCAATTACGTCACAATTCAAGACGCCGTTGCCCGTTGGGGAGCGAAAAATCTCCGCTGGGTGTTTGCGACTAGCCATTACCGTAGCCCTGTTCGTTACGGTGACGAAATTATGGAAAGCAGTATTGCGGGACTTAACCGCATCGACAACTTCATTTTCAACCTAAAACGCAACGCAACAGGGAAACACAACGCAAGCTTAACCGAGAATTTGAGGAAATTCATAGCGGAATTTGAGGCGGAAATGGACGACGACTTTAATACGCCGAACGCAATTTCTGCGCTCTACAAGTTTATCACTGTCGCAAATGTGACGATTACCGCTCACGACTACGACGAGAGCAACAAAGCGGAAATTTTGTCCGTTTTGGAGAAAGTAAACGGCATTTTCAAGTGCTTCGATTCGCTAAACGAGGAGCATAACGCTAGCGATAATCGTTTGGAAACCGTTCAAAAACTGATTGACGAACGCAATAATTACCGCAAAAATCGTGATTTTGCCAAAGCGGACGAGTTAAAAAAGCAAATTTTGGACTTAAATGTTGAAATTTTTGACAACAAAGACGGCACAACAACCTTTAAATTAAAATAAAAAATTAACAGCGAGAGAGTTTATACTCTTCCGCTGTTTTTAGTTTTTGAAATTATCTTTTTGTATATGCAAATTCAGTAAGTCTGTTCAAACTGTCTTCGCTATCTTCTACAACTTTGTTGAATTTGTGTTTGCGATACGCTTCACAAATGGCTATTACTGCAGTAAAACCTGTCATACATATACCAAAATAAGTCGATTCGATAGGGATATCCTCAAGAAAGTAATTCGCCAAAAAGGTAGCACCAAACAAAGCAGTACAACCCGTACATAACCGCTGAGTGCGGTCGCATTCCTCAATTTTGATTTTTGTTTTTGCTATTGTTTTACGATAATCGCCTTCCAAAAAGTCTACGATTTCCTGTGCTTTTTTGGTTTGCAGTTCAAGGCTATTCAGTACGTAAGCCCTTTGGGGTGAGGAATTCGTGATAAAAGTTGCAGTTTCGCCCTTGTCCTTGCTTTGTGAAAGCAATTCTTCAAGCTTGCTTGCTGTTTCGGTCTTTTCTTCCATTTTTCTTCTCCTAAAATTATAAAAATTTTTCTTCGCAAATCATACGCTCAATAAAATTTGCGTTTTGAATATCGTTATCCGTAATTTTTAGCAGATTTTGGCACGCATAAAGTCGCTGAGTTGTGCTAATTGTAAGCCCGATTGATAACATAGCACTGCCCAAAGCACCGAGAAAAATCGGCGAACTTAGCCCACATACTCCGAGCGACACACCTGCCAACGCTGACAAAATTTCGGAGCAAACTATTCTTCTAAACTTCCTCCGCTCAAAAACTTTTATTGCGTTATTAGTCTCCGAACGAGTAGAGTAAAGGGAGTGTTTAACCTTATATAATTTGTGATAAATACTGTCCGAACTTAATTCACTGCCATACATTGTCACACTTTCTTTTTTGGGATAGACAAGGTCAAATTTCGCCAAAACTAAGTCCTCTTTGGGCGTTTTGTTAGAAATATGTGGCGGAACTCCGTCCTCAATTACCGAGCAATCTTCTTTCATTTTATTCTCCTATGTATTTTTGTTTTAACCAAAGTTTTGTAAAAATTCTGTTTCGCTTCCGCAAAACACCGTAATTTAATTACTTGCATTGTCCTTCAAAGCGTTCAATTGTCTTGCGGGTATCGTTTACTTCCTTTAATTCTTTATCGATTTCGCCATTTTGCCAATGGCAAGCGTTAACTAAATCATACTTTAAAAGCGCATTAATCGAAAACGCACCCAGCATTCCCATAAAGCACAGATTTTGCGTGCAGAAAATCCCTAAATCCATACCGAAGAAACTTATCGCAGTCGCACAAAGTCCTGCACACACTCCGTTAAAGCATACACTTCCGCCCAACCTTTTGCAAGCTAGGTCGTTTTGATTTTGCGTGATTTTTAGCGATTCTTCCACATAATTTAGCGTCGCCAAATTGCTGTCTTTTGAGTCAGTGTCGCATATGTTAATTATGTCGTCATCGGGCCAATAAACCTCAAAGGACCTATGCCCCCAACGGTCGTTCTTGTACATTTTGTTACCTCTTATCTAAACATTCTACTGTTGTCGTTTTCTTGTTGACGTTTGTTGATTTCCAAAAATTTCTTGCCATAGTCGTCGCTTAATTTATCCGCTTGCTCAGAGAAGAGGTCTGATAAATCAGCGCACTGTTTTGCACGTATGCTAGCAAACACGCATGTACCCATAGCCAAAGTCCCAAGCGTCAAATCAATAAGGTCGCTCGTGTGACAAAAGAGTTCCTGCAAAGCATAGGACAAATACAAAGCAGCTCCGCAAGCGCCGAACCCGAACCCAAAGCGTCGCCCGATTTCAGCCTCATACAAAAATTGGTTTGCGCCGTTTGAAGCGGTATCCATAAGTGATTTCAACTGGTCCAATTCAGGACTTTTGATTATAAACAATCTTCCGTCGTCATCTTGCAAAGCGTGATAACCGACACCCTCCGTCACAGCTCTTTGGTCCTCGTCCACGCAAGTGTCTTCCATTTCTGGTGTCAGCCCTGAATTGCGGGCATATGGTACTTTTTGCATTTCTTCAGTCATTTTCTTCACCTCTGCAACCATTATAACATCGCTTTGCCTCGTTGTCAATACCTATTTTTAAATTTGCCTCACACAAAATAGCAAAAATCGTACTGCAAACAGAATTCCGTAAGCCCGAAAATCAGCAAAAATAAAAAAACAATCAGCTTGAAGCCGACTGTTTTTTGGGGTTATTCCGTACGAATTTGTGATGACATTACGTTGTTGTATTCAGTGGTAAAGTCGTAGGTTTGAGTAGTAGTTTGTAATTCGTTAAAAATTCGCAATGCATTATTTGTGTAATATGTGCTGTCGGTTTCATATGCGTTTGATGTGGTGTCAAGCATATAAACGGAACTGCCAACACCCTTAAATTCGCTAAAGTTCTGCACGGTTTCCCCAAAGTGCGTAAGCTTAAAGTTGCCAACAGTTTTGGTGGCGATTGTATAGTTAATTTCCACTTCATAAATTTCAACTTTATCTCTAGTCGGATTGTCTTTATCGGCAATTGCTAGTAGAATTTTAATTGCGCCGTCACTGTAAGTTGCTTGAATTTTCCACAACAAATTCGCTTTTTCCTCCGCCATCTCGCCTTGAATTGTCACATTAAAGGCAATAGCTTTCGTCGTTAATTCCACGTTCTCGTTGCTGTAAATATTCTTGGCAAAAGTTAGAATACCATTCAACGTCCTTAATGTAGAAAAGTCCTCTTCGGTCACTGCTATATAATCAGTAGTGCCTGTGCTAACCGAATTTGTAACCGCAGTAGTGGAAGTTGCGTTGTTGATTTTTTGAATAGTCGTATTCAAAGCCAGCACGCAGTCACTTTTCTGTAGCGTGATTGAAGTCTCTTGCTTTGGAGTATCTTTTTTGTCAGCGTCATCTGTGTTGTTTCCGCATCCTACAAACAAAAATGATACAGCCAAACACAACAAACAAGTCATACAAATAAATAATTTTCTTAAGCTTAATGCAATTTTCATTTTGTGTCTTCCTTTTCCTATTTTTACGAACAAAATTTTATGTTCGGTCAATTATATCGTTTTTTTTTTTCGATGTCAAGCCATTAAACGAAATTTGGGCAAAAGAACTACAAATTTCGCAAAAATCTAATTTGGTTGAGGAATTGCCCGCCCAAAACGACGATTCGGGCATAAAAATCAGTTTTCTTCATAATTTATTGTATGAAATTTGTGAGCGTGTTTTTGTGGAGTTTGGCGTGGTGCTGTATTTTGGTGGTGCTTATTGTGAGTGTTTTTGCGTGGGCGGGGCTAAGGTTCGGCGTCGTAAATTCTAGCAGTATGGCACCTACAATTAATATTGGCGAGCTGATTTTTTGGACGCAAACAACCGACCTACACGCAACAGATATTGCCGTTTATCGCTCGCAAAACAAACTTATTGCGCATCGTGTTGTGCGTGTCGATGAATTTACTCTCACCGTCAAAGGTGACAGCGCCAATTCTTCCCCCGAAACAATTCCTAGAAGCCAAGTCGTCGGCAAATTTTTATTCGCAGTTTCGTGGGGGAGGTAAGGGAGATTTTTAAGTAATTTTTCGATTTGTTAAAAAAAGTTGTGCTTAATCCTTGAAATTTGCAAAAAAGTATGTTATAATACTAAACAATTTTTTTGGGAGGCAATTATGCAATTTGCGACAAAACAATTAGAAAAATTTAAAATGGAGTTGGAATTTACTGCAACTCCGCAAGAATTCGAGACGGCTGAGAATCGTGTTTACGAGGAGCAGAAGTCAAAATTTGACGTGCAAGGCTTTAGAAAAGGCAAAGCACCTAAAAAGGTAATCAAGCAAACTTACGGCGACGGAGTATTCTTTAATGATACTTTTAGTGAACTCGCCAATGACGCTAGTATGCAGTTTTTCAGTGAGAACGAGAACGTGCAGACTTTTGGCGAACCAAGTTTGGAGTTGGTTTCGTTTGCTGACGGCGTACTGAAAGGCAAGATTATTTACAATGTTTTTGCCGAAGTTAAGTTAGGTGCGTACAAGGGGTTGAAAGTTAGTGCTATTCTTAACGAATTTATGCCTGAAATGGTTGACGAAGAATTGCGTCACGCACAAATTCACCACACGCACTCGCACCCAGCTGATGACAAGGTTTCCGAAATTGGCGACATTGTTGTAATCGACTTTGTTGGTAGTGTTGACGGCAAGGAATTTGACGGCGGTAAGGCTGAGGGTTACGAGTTGGAATTGGGTAGTCACTCATTTATCGACACTTTTGAGGAGCAATTAGTTGGGCATAAAGCGGGCGAGCATGTGACAGTTAATGTGAAATTCCCTGATGATTACGGTGCAAAATCGCTTGCTGGCAAAGAGGCTGTGTTTGAGTGTGATATTAAGTCTGTAAATATCAAGCACATTCCTGACATCGATGATGAATTGGCTAAGCACGTGGCAAACGTTGACACTCTTGAGGAGTGGAAAAAGGAGATTGAGGCGCAAATTCGTCACGAGTTGGAACACCGCAATCAAACCGCCAAAGAGGATGCAATTCTTGCTCAAATCGTGGACAATTCAGAGGTTGATTTGCCAAAAGAGGTTGTTGACGCACAACTTAATGCGGTTATGAGAGATTTGACACAACGCCTTGCATATCAAGGTATGCGCATAGAAGATTATGCGAACTATGTTGGCACGACTTTGGACGCTTTGCGTGAGGAACGTAGGGCGGACGCCGAGAGGATTGCCAAGACCAAGCAAGTGCTAGAGGCGATTGTTCGTGCGGAGGATATTTCGGTTGACGATGCCGAGATTGACGCCAAAATTGAGGAAAATGCTAAAATGTCCAATATGTCTACAAAAGAATACAAAAAAACTTTGGATTCCCGTAGATTAAATTACATGTATAGTGATATACTTATGGGCAAGTTGATGGCAGTTTTGCTAGAGAACAACGAAGCTGTACCTAGTAAAGACGGTGATGTTAGTCAAAAGCCGTCTGCTAAAAAGTCTGAGACCAAGACCGCTGACAAGAAAACGGCGACAAAATCAGCAAAAGCAGACAAGGGCGAGGCTAAAAAGACCACCAAAAAAGCAACTTCTAAAAAAGACGCTTAATCAACTTTAAAAATGAATTTACGAAAGACGACTTAATTTTTAGGTTGTCTTTTTGTTTTTGGGAGGATAGAATTGTTAGTGCCGACAGTGATTGACAAGACGCCAAACGGCGAGCGTGCGTCTGATTTGTATTCAAGAATGCTAGAAGATAGGATAATTTTTATTACGGGTGAAATTGACGACAGACTTTGCAACAGTGTGGTGGCGCAACTGTTGTATTTGGAGAGTCAAGACCACGAAAAAGACATAAATCTGTACATTAACAGCCCAGGAGGTGTGGCGCAGTGTGGGTTGGCGATTGTTGACACAATAAGATTTTTGCGTTCGCCCGTTTCAACAATTTGCATAGGAATGTGCGCAAGTGCAAGTGCGTTGCTTTTGGCGAGCGGAACGAAAGGTAAGCGCTTTATTTTGCCCCACAGCAAAGTTATGATTCATCAACCTTGGGGTGGGGTAAACGGGCAAATCACCGAAATCGAAATTTACTATCGTGAGGGCGTCAAAGATAGGTCGATTTATGCGGAATTGCTGGCGAACTTCTGCGGAAAAACCAAAGAAACCGTTTTGCGTGATATTGAACGTGATAATTATATGTCGTCGAGCGAGGCGGTTGAATACGGCATCGTCGACAAGATTTTGAAATAATGGGGGGCTTATGCAAGACACATTTTGTTCATTTTGCGGGAAAGCGCACACGCAAGTACGGAGGCTAGTGTCTAGTCCGAACGGCGATTGTTATATTTGTGATGCGTGCGTGGAAATTTGTCGTGAAATCGTTGAAAATGACGAGGGTTGCGGGCGGAATTCGGGGCTGAATCTCGCTTTGCCAAGTCCAATGGAGCTGAAATCGTACCTTGATAACTACATTGTGGGGCAAGAAACAGCAAAGCGGGCGATGTCGGTGGCAGTTTATAATCACTACAAGCGAGTGCGGTATAATTTGAGCAAAAAACCCAAACCCGTCGTGCTTGAAAAAAGCAATATTTTGCTAATCGGCCCTACTGGTGTTGGCAAAACGCTTATCGCCAAAACACTTGCGCAAGTTCTCAAAGTGCCGTTCGTTTGCGTTGACGCAACAAGCCTGACTGAAGCGGGGTATGTGGGCGACGACGTGGAGAGTATTCTTGCAAAACTTCTTATCAACGCCGATTACGATATTAAACGGGCGGAAATGGGAATAATTTACATTGACGAAATCGACAAAATCGCCAAGCGGGCAGATTTAAGGAATATGACAAGAGACGTTTCGGGTGAGGGTGTGCAACAGTCTTTGCTGAAAATTTTGGAGGGCGCAAATGTCGAAGTCGCCGTAGGAGGATGTAAAAAAGGTACACACCAAGACACAGTGACGATGAATACCGACAATATTTTGTTTGTGTGCGGAGGTGCCTTTGTCAAGCTTGAAAGCATCATTTCCGACCGCAAAAAGAACAAAAAAGTCGGTTTTTTGCGTGAAAATGCGATAAAAAACGTGCAGAACGATGTAATTGTGGCCGATTTGGTGAATTTTGGGATGATTCCCGAATTTGTTGGGCGGTTGCCCGTCGTGATAACTTTGGAAAAATTGGACAAAGCAGGGCTTATTAATATCCTAACAGTGCCGAAAAACAGTTTGATTGAGCAGTATAAGACGATTTTCTCGCTTGACGGTGTGGAACTTGAATTCAGTCCGTCTGCACTCACAAGTATCGCAAACAAAGCGCTCGATATGGGTATCGGAGCAAGGGGGCTGAGAAGTGTTATGGAAGAAACTATGCTTGACACGATGTTTTCTTGCCCTAGCGAAATTGACTTAAAAAAAGTCGTCATAGATAGCGAATGTGTGGAAAAACGTGCTTTGCCGAAATTAAAGTACAAAAAGCCAAAAAGCACAAGCGTGACCACACAAGCAAAAAAAGTGGCGTAATTTATGCATCAAGCAAATTTGCGTTAACGATTTTTGCGATTATTAAAGTGCGTATTTCGGAATTTCGGGTAAATTTTGCAAAAAGGTATTGAAAAATATGTTTTTGTGTGATATAATTTACGGAATTATTAAGGAGATATTATGGAAAAGCTTAAAGATGAAGAATTTAGAATTTTGGGCGAGGAAAAACCTTGTGTGGAAGATTTTGACGACGGTATGTCCAAGGTTTTTCGTATGGAAAAAGCTTACTGTTTACAGAGGCAAAAATTACGCAAGAAAAATATTCGTGCGGGAAATGGCGCTATGGACGGGATTTTGACCGATAAAACGGTTAAAAACTTGTTTGAATTGGGCGAGATAGACTGTAAAGAGGCGATTAAACTTGATTTTTACGCCTCATTAAACTCCCAAATGCGCCGTTCGTATTTTAGAATTGTTAACGATATGTTGACGCAAGAAATCGACCTATACGACACGATTAATAGCACTTTGGCAAGAGATATTGTGGAGTTTAGAACGTACAATATTTTTGCTAAGTCCTCGCTGAATTTTGCTCGTAATTTGTGTATGAATAAAAGCGATTGCGACAAATTAACACAGGGGCAAATTAATAGGAAATTAATCGACAATTACAAAACTTGTATGAATAAATATGAAGAAATTATGACCGCTATGGGCGATATGCTATTTTTGAACGAGGGGCCATTTTCGAATAATATGATTGATTTGAATATCCTGCGTAAAACCACTGCAAAAAGTATTGTTCAAAATGCAAAAATGCTGGACTGTTACGAGGTTATCAACAAAGGAAACGGCAGTTTATACTTTTGTGGAGCGCTGAGCTTGTTGCGTGAGTGCAGTCTTTCTCGTGAAGCGATTAAAATTGTCGAATCTAGTCCCAAAACTTACAGCAAAACAATGGGGAAAGGCTTTTTGGAAATGTCTATGCATAGAGAAAAATCGAAATTAATAGTAATGGACGACGCAAAAGACACTCCTGACGCTCCTCAAGAACGCCAAATTGGGTAAATATCCTTGTCGTTGTGTTGCCGACTCCCGCTAATTAACATATTTTAGTGAAAATCAGCCGATTTTGTGCTGATTTTTTGATTTTTTATGCATTTTTGCTTGACAGTCGCATATAATAGTGCTATACTAATTAAGTATCGCGGGGTAGAGCAGTTCGGCAGCTCGTTGGGCTCATAACCCAAAGGTCGGAGGTTCAAATCCTTCCCCCGCTACCATTTT
>CAVEBU010000014.1:0-34972 GCA_963614045.1 Alistipes finegoldii
TGAGTAGCGTTTCATTAACGATTTTGAAATCGCTTGATATCGGCGCAACTGCGACGACGATGACGCTTGCGGGCGAAATTTTGGGCGCTGACAACGACATTGTGATTAGGATTTCTTACGCAAACGGAACGATTACGGGGTTGAGCGTAAAAGGGCTTGCGTTCACGACGGCGAGCGGAAATTCGCAAACAAAAATCACTGCGGGCGACATTGCGTCAACGATGGTTGATGAGATAAAAATCCCTAGCATTACGCCAAGCGACTATGCGACGATTGGCGATATAAAATCGTTCGTGCCTGCCGTTATGGATAGCATTAAAGCGATTTTGAAGAACGAAAAAATCGCACTGAACATTAATGCAAGCGTGGTAAAAGACGGCAAAACTTACGGAGCAAGCGGTTTGGTTTACGCAAATTGGACAAATATTGGCAAGGAATTTAACCTTGCGGGGTTGGACATTTTCGCCGACTTAAAGATTAATATTGCGGGCAAGGAAATTCCGCTTACTGCACGACTTCTTGAAAATGAATTGTACCTAACTTGCGAAAATCTAAAAATTCGCACAACGGTTGACAAAATTTCCGACCTTGTGGATAGCATCATGGAACTTTTGCCTGCCGACACGAAAGTTGATTCGTCTTTGCTCGACGGAATTTTGAAAGGTTCTCGCCTTGAAAAGATTCTAAACGGCGATTATTCGGTCATCAATAGCGAAATGATAAAGAGTTTGGCACTTGACTCGACGGCATTGAAAATTTCGCTAAGTAAAGACTTCATAAACACCGACTGCGACTTTAGTTTGTCGCTAAATTACGGCGAAAAAATTCAAGGAATCACTGTTGATGGCTTTACACTAAAGGGTTACGCAACGGCAATCGGTTTGGGGATTAATTATGAATTTACACCTCAAGAAATCGACGCTGACGACTATGAAGACGTGACGGGCTTGAATAACGCTTTGCAGTCTGGACTTGATACGGTCAAGAAAATTTTGACCGACAAGACAGTTGCGGTAAAGATTGACAATATCGAGGGCGTGATTGACGGGCAGAAAATCAACGTTGTTGGTGAAGCATACGTTGACTTTAGTTCGGCGCTACAAAACAATGCGGGCGAGTGGATATTCGACTACAAGAAGCTTAAAGGCTACGCAAATCTTGCGATTATGGTAGAAAACGGCGACAATCATTACATCATGGGGCATATGGACGGCGAGCGAATTTACCTAGTTTATAACAACCTCAAACTAAGTCTTGCGGTCGAAAAAATCGATTCGCTGATTGACGTTATTAATCAAATGAAATTCATTACCGAGAGTCTAAAAACAGCGGACTTGGACAACGTGAAGATTCAAAACCTGATTGACGAAGCAAAATCGCAAACGGGTTCAGTGCCAAAAATCGAGGCGGAAAAAGTTGATATTGCTGAAATTTTGGCAACGTTCTTCCCTAAACTCGACTTTACGGCAATTCTAAAAGGCGATATTGCTAGCGTTGATTTTGGTTGGCTGAAGCATTTGAGTGCGACGAAAAATAGCTTTGCGCTCACTGTTGATAAAGATTTCTACGGGCTTGCGGACGACCTGAATATTTCGGTTGGCTATGGCAATTTGATTGAAAACGCAAGTATTAGTAATGTTAAGATTACTGATGTAATTTTCAACAAAATTAACGTGTACTTGTGCGATAACTTGGTTGTGCCTGCTATTACAAAGAGCGATTATTCTAGTCTTGATTCAACGGAGCAGTTTATGAACAGTATGCTCAAAACTGCCGTTGAAGTGGTGGACAACAAGCATATTTCATTTAGTTTAAATACGCAGTTGGTTCACGAAAATATCGAATACAGCAACTTAACTCCTACAAAAGCGACATTGACGCATGTAAACGTTAAGGACGGCAGTTCGGCGAGATTCGACTGGTCAAATGCGTACGAAAAAGACGGCACGACGAACAAATTTAATATCAAGAAGATGAAAGCGTACATCTACTTTAATGTTACGACCGTTTCCGAAGTTTACTACTACACGAACGGCTCACGCAATTCTTCGCCAGCGAAATCTTCGACTCGCACGCACTCTATTGAAGTTACTTATTTAGACAATATGATTTACATTAAGTACAACAATATGGCAGTGAAAATTAGCGGGGACAGTATCAAGCAAATTGTGAAATCCGTTTGCGGAATTTTGGGAATCGAAAGCCAGAGCGAAGACTTATTTGACAATGTTTCGGCGCTAATCGGTAGCACGAGCGGTGGCGAATTCAATATTTCGCAAATTATCGACAAAATCGGTACGGAACTAATTAAGTCGTTTACACTAACCGATACGCAACTTAACGGCGTGTTCGACTTGAGTGGTTTCGGGCTGGGAATTGACACACTGAAGACTTTGAATTTAAGCGTAACTTACGGCACCAGCGGAATGGGTACGTTGACTTTGCGTAATTTGTACCTTGCAAACAGCGATGTAAGTTCGGTAAATATTGGGCTGAAGAGTTTTGCGCCAATCACGAGCGCACCGCAAGGCAGTTATATGGACTTGTCAAACGTTGGGCAAATGCTGACCGCAATTCAAAACACGCTTGAGTTTAAGGACTTTGAATTAAGCGGTAACGTTAGATTGTACATTAAACTAAACAGTTCGAAGTTGCTTGACTGGAGTGTTCCTCTGAACGCAAAAATTAAGCTTACCGATGACGGCTTTGAGGCGAATATCCGTTTGGGCGAAATTCCTGTTGTCGTTGGTGTTAATAATGACGTTCCTTACGAGGCGGGCGACTGGGACGGCGGTAAAAATAGGTACTTAAATATCTACATTAAGAACAATATGGTTTACCTATATCGTACGGAAACTGTTACAACCGCACTTGTATGGCGTGATGACAGGCGATACGAAAAGAAATTAGCCGTTCATCTTGAGACGCTTATGAGTAATCCGCTTGAATACTTGCTTGATTTCGGTTTGGGATTAAGCGACAGTATTATGAGCGAAATTTACAAATCAGTTAACAAAGAAAGAACGAACCCGCTGGATTACAGCAATATTCTAAAGGGCTTCAGTTCGAGTGGTAATGTAAACACGATGACGCTTAACTTAAAAGAATTGGCGGAAAACGACAAACTTGACACAATGAGTTTGGGACTTAGAAACACGACTTATAACGGCAAGATGATTCTCGGCGGAATTATCTTCTATATGCATATGCCTCTGACAAGTGCAATTAATATTGACCTTGAATCTAACGAGCTGACGCATATTAATGTTGGGCAAAATATCAATATGAGTGGCGTGGATAGTTACGCTAAGTCGTATCAATATCAAGAGGGTGCTATTTGGGACGCTTCAAACGGCGACTGGCGGAAAGTTAGTCAAGAACAGTACTCGCTCACCTTTGTGACGGGGTCGAGTCAGTCGTTTGGTGCGATTTCGGGCGTAACGGGTGCAAGTTGCACTTTGCCAACGCCAAGCAACTTCACGACGGACGACGGCAAGAGTCGTTGCGAATACACCTTTGCGGGTTGGTACACGACTAAAGAGTGCGAAGAGGGTACGCAATACACTCAAAACGTTATCCCTCGCAAGAATACCACGCTTTACGCTAAATGGGACGTTGTGTCAACTCCATACTATTCTGTTATGTTTGACACGAATTGCGAGCAGACGATTGCGTCCATGTCGATTTTGTCGGGCAACATGTGTTCGCTTCCGACTGCGCCTAGCGATTATGTTGTGGACGACAAAACGACCGAACGCAAGGAATACTACTTTGCGGGCTGGTACACGACTCCTAACTTTGTCGCTGGAACGGAAGTAACGGGCGATTTCACTGTGATAAGCAATATTCGTTTGTATGCTAAATGGAACGTAATTACTATTCCATACTACAAAGTGAACTACATTTGTAACGGTAGCGAAAGCGTTGAGGCGGTTTACGTACTGAACGGCGACACAATCACCTTGCCAACTTACCCAGACAAGAAAGAGATTAAGACGGAAGACCAAGTAATTTCGTACACCTTTGTTGGTTGGTACACAACCCCTGACTTTGCGGACGGCACGCAAGTTGCGGACGAAATCACTGTCAGCGAAAACTTAACCCTTTACGAGAAGTGGTTTGAAGAAGTGCGGAATATGGTTGAAGTGAACTTTGTTACCAACCACCCTGACATAATTGAGCCAAGCATTACAGCACTTGAGGGGTCGCAATTCACCTTGCCAACTTACACTCAAACGCTGATAACGTACTCAAAAGAGGCGATTATTACGCACGAATTCATTGGCTGGTACACAGACAAGGCTTTGACGCAAGCGTTTGTGGGCAACAACGTGACTTACGGCGGTGTAACCTTGTATGCGTTGTGGAACGAAATTTCTCGTATAACTTCGCACACTGTGACGGTTTACGACGGCAATAATTCGGTTTGGACGAGCGACCTAATCTTCCCTAATGGCGAAATTTCAGTCGCTTTGGACGGCGGAAAGAAACTCAACACCTACACGCAATTCTATAGCGATTATGGTTTGACGAAACAAATCGCAATCGACAACTCGTACGGCAGTTGCGCATTATTTACCGCACTTACAATGCCTGATGACAACTTAAGTGTTTACGTAAAGAACAAGTACACTGCAACGATTAAATCGGTTTACGGTACTGTTTACTCTACATTGTTTACTGACTATCAAGGTACAAAAGTGGCTGGGTTTAAGGAGCAAAATCAATACTCAACGGACGACGGCACGCAAACTTGCAAGAAGACGTATACGTTCAAGGGCTACTATGTAAACGGCGTGAAAATCGATGTTAATAACTACATTTTGCCAAATTGCGATGTTGTGATTACTGGCGAGTGGAATATTACAGAAACACCATATTACACTGTAACTTACAGCGTTACTTGGACAAAGGCGCTTTGGTGGACAAATAACGGTTCAAAAGTATCTTGCGATTCTGCACCTAGTAGCTTTAGAGTGCTTGCAGGTACAACTATTTCGGTAAACAACAAACAAATCAAGGCAACTTACAAGTACGGCGGAGTTAAGTATAATTTTGCTACATGTTGTTGGAAAACTGGTAGCGCACAAAACTTAAACTCAACTTATGCATACTTCTTTGGAACGCAAATTACGAATAAAGATTGCGGTAATCCGCACTCAATTACAATTAACGGGAACACTACACTGTACCCAGTTTGGCAAGGTGTGAAGTAATCGAAGTTGTAATTAAGCGTTTGATTTATTGAAACAAAAAAGCCCGTTGGGGCTTTTTTGTTTTTTATATACAATCAGGGTTTTGCTTTTTAATGTAGTAATTTTCATTATTTTTAAAATATGGTGCGATTATGTTTGTGTTTTGTGGCGATTTGTATTATAATAAAGAGGAATTACTATCAGTTATTGCGTGCGGGCGATGATTGAGGTGGTTGGCGAAGCGGGTTCTTTTGGCGGGCAAACGCAGTTTTTTGCGGGTAAGTGACAAAAAATTGCGGGATAGTCGCAAAATTTGGCGGGTAAGTGCGGTTTTTGTGCGAATTTCACTTGCGACGGCGAATTTTGTTGCGTGAATTGAGAAATTAACTTTAGGAGAAAAATAGGGATGTTCAGTTTTATGTACTATGCGATTGCGTTGGTGTTGGGCGGGGGAGTTTTTGCGTTCAACCTATATTTGAGCAGAAAATCGCAAGAGCGGTATGTGGTTTGGCTGAAAATTTTGTCAGTAATTTTCAGCGTGGCGTTCATTTGTCGGTTTATGTTGGGCGACGAAATGATTCGTTCGATGAGCAAACTAGGTAATACTGAACTGAGTGCGGTTGGGAATTTCTTTGCGTTGTTTTTGGTGTGGTTTACATATGCGGGGAATATTCTGCTTTCGCTATTTGGGTTCTTCAAAATCCCGAGAATTACTAATTTCGTCAAGTACGTCAGCACGCCGATGAGCATAATCAACTTCATTTGTATGTGGTTTTCGTTCACTGCGGTTATGGGGGGCGGTTCGATTGACGACTTAAGCGTGCGTGGAATTTTCTTCGCCGTTGAAATCGGTATTGCGCTCGGTTATTCGCTATCGATTTTCTACCAAAATTCCGACTGGTTCGGCAAAAAGAAAGCTCGCCCGCCTGAAATTGTGGAAAACGAAGTTGTTGCGTACCCGCATATGTCATCTGATGACGAATTGAAAATTATCACCGCAAAGGACCGCTGGATTGCGTTTTGCAAATGGGTGGAAAATGCGGGAATAAGTATCGGCAAATTCTTTTATAAATACTGGTTCGATATCTTTGCGGTTTTGATTGTGTTTTTGGCGGTTATGCCGTCGTACACAATGCAAGGGCTTTTCGGTGACGTGCATATGACGTCAAAAGTCAAGGGGCTGGAATTGACGCATAGAATCGTGCTGTATATTGCGATAATTTTGCCTGTGATAATGCACTTTACCTTGCGAAATAAGGACTATGCGGAGCGGAAATTCTACTTATTATATATATGCTTGGGAACGCTTTTGTCGTTCTCGGTGGGCTACAAATTCGCCGATTTCCTTGACCCGACAAATTGGCCGCTGCACTTGTGTAATACAGCAATGTACATTATGCCACTTGTGTTGATTTTTAATATGAAGCGCTTTTTCTACTTCACATACTTCATAAACGTGCTGGGCGCTTTCCTTGCGATGATGATGCCTGGATACACACCTGACACGATCAATATCTTCAGCAATCGAGTTTGCGGTTTCTACATAAATCACTTTATTGCGTTCTTTATGCCAATACTATTTGTGTCGCTTGGAATGTTTGAGAAGCCGAAATTCAAGCAGTTTGTCTATTCAATGCTCGGGTTCTTGGGGTATTTTGTGTTTGTGCTTGTGCTAAACGCAATGTATACGGGAATGTTTGAAGCGGGTATGGTCAATAGCACGACGGACTATTTTTACATAAATAGTGACTTCATCGCCGACAAACTCGGGACGTGGGCGGAGCGGTTGCGTGACGTGACTGCTGCTGTTACTATTGGCGGGGTGAAATTGACTTTTTACCCGTTGTATCAGACGTTGTATTTTATTGTATATGTCTTCTTGGGACTTGGGATGTGGTTTGTTTACGAACAAGGCTACGCAATCGCAAGTTCGTGGGGCGACATTAGGCAACGCAAAAAAGCAATCAAGCTAGACAAATTAGCATTATTAAGTAAATTAGACGGAAGGAGTTTAAGCGAACCTATGGAACCAGAAAACAACAACAAATTAATTTTAAGAGATTTTAGCAAAAAATATGCCAGCAGTTCGGTTTATGCCGTACGAAACGCAAATTTAGAAGTCGACGGCGGGGACATTTTCGGGTTCTTGGGGCCGAACGGTGCGGGCAAGTCCACCATAATTAAATCAATCGTGGGAATTCAGCCGATTACTAGCGGGCAAATCGAGGTTTGCGGGTACGACGTCGACCGTCAAAGCGTGGAGGCAAAACGGCAAATCGGGTTCGTGCCTGACCACTATGCGCTTTACGAGAAATTGACGGGGCGGGAGTACATAAACTACATCGCCGACCTTTACGAAGTACCTCTTAAGGAACGCAACGAGCGAATCAATAACTACGTCGCACGGTTCGAATTGACGGGTGCTTTCGATAACCAAATGAAAACCTACTCGCATGGTATGAAGCAAAAAATCGCTATTATGGCGGCGCTTGTGCATAACCCGAAAGTGTGGATTCTTGACGAACCGCTGACTGGTCTTGACCCAAACAGTATTTATCAGGTCAAAGAGTGTATGAAAGAACACGCTCGGGCGGGGAACATTGTGTTCTTCTCGAGCCACATTATTGATGTGGTGGAGCGAATTTGTGACAAAATCGCCATAATCAAAAAAGGTGAAATTTTGCTATCAAAACGAATCAGCGAAATCGAGGCGGACGGCACAACGCTAGAGGACTTTTATATGACGACCATAAACGGCAAGGACTACGTCCACAAAATCAACTCGCTTGGTGAAGAAGTAGCCGACGCAAAACCCGAAGGAAAATCGCCAAAAAATCACAAAAAATCGGCGAAAAATCAAGCCGAAACTGACGAAACAAAAAATACCAAAAAAATAGCAAAAAATACCAAAAAGTCAAAAGAAACGGCAGAAAAATCAGCCAATAAAAAAATAGCAAAAAAATCACAAAAAAATACTGAAAAAATCAAGAAAAATTCCGCCGAAAACAAAAAATCAAAGAAAAAAGCGGACAAGGAGTAATTTATGGCAAGGGGAAAAACAGGGCAATATACTGTGAAAAATCTGTTTGCCAAAATTGCTTTGTGGTTTAGATTTTTGCGACCTTTGGTGCTAATGCAACTTAAGGACAAAATTGATTTTTCATTTCTAAAAAATAAGAAAAAAACATTATTCAAAATTATTTGGACGCTAGTTGGTTTTGCGGTGGCGACGGCGGGAATTTACCTAGTATTTTCACTGATTGTACAATTCGGGCTGTTCGCCTTTGTGCAGACGCTGAACTTCAGGGCATTTCTGATACTGATGACTGTTATAATCGTCCTTAGTACGCTGTCTTGTCTTGTGAACGTGACGAGTACTTTGTACTTTGCGAAAGATAACCCCGTTCTACTCACAATGCCCGTAAAATCTAGCACGATTTTTAGCTCAAAAATCATCGTGTGCTTCATTTACGAACTAATCAAAAATTACACGTTTATTTGGCCGTTTTTGATTGCGTACGGGCTTGTGATGAAGTTGGCTTTTGTCTATTTCCTGTGGACGATTGTGGCGCTACTGATATTGACTATCTTAATCGTTACGCTGTGCAGCTTGCTGTCGATTCCCGCTATGGCGCTTACGATTTTGGCGAAAAAATTCCGCACGCTTGAAATCGTCGTCGTGACCGTTTTGGTTGCGGGGCTTGTGTTGGGTGTGGTGAAAGCGATTAACGCAATTCCAACCGATATTGACCTCGTGCGTGACTGGGGACGAATTTTCTGGCAAATGCAAGACGTCCTAAACGGCTTTGCGGGGACGTTCGTCGTGTTCGATTACCTACTGCAATTTTTGACGGGAATGCAGTATAGCAGTTACTTGTTCAACCTCAATACGAGCGCAAACCTCATCACGTTCGGTGTGATTTTCGGTACGATTGCACTGTGCTACTTGCTGACTTACTTGCTATCGAAACCACTGTTTTTGCGTATGGCGAGCAACCCGTTCGAATTCAAGAAAAAAGTCACCAAAAACCAAAAACGCAGTCACAAAAAACCGCCCTTCGTGTCCTCCATTGTGCAACAGTCTAAGCGTGCAATTCGTACGCCAGGGATAATTTATAGCATTTTGGCGACGGCAATTATCGCCCCGATTGCGATTTTGTTGCAAAACAGAATTTTCGGCGCAATGGATACCCGTTTGGGCGGAATGTATATGGCGCTCGCCTTTAACGTGCTAATTGTTATGCTTATGATAATGTCTACCAACAACGCACTCGCAAGCGTGTTTAGTCGGGAGGGAAATGCGTCATATTTAAATAAAATTCATCCCGTTCCGTATCGTGTGCCACTGACTGGGAAACTCGTGCTGAATATGGCAATTTGTATCGTGTCAATTTGCGTGTCAGTGGGTGTTATGAATATCTTTGTGCCAATGGGATTCGGCAACGCACTTATGCTGGCTTTGGGTATGAGTTTTGTGTATTTGGCACACCTCTTGTGGAGTGCTGAAATGGATCTTATGAACCCGCAAAATCATGAGTATCAAACAACAGGAAAAGCACAGAAGAACCCAAACGAAGCCAAAAGCACGATTTTCTGCTTCATTATGGCGGGGCTTTACGCCTTTATAATGTACTTTCTCATTAACGAGAATTTTGCCAAAGTGTTCCCGAAAATCTTGCTTATCGGCGCAGTTGTGTTTGCGGTTCGGTTGTACTTGTATTTGACTAGAATTAAATTATATTATAAGGAAAAGTAAACTATGAAAAAATCCACAATTATCATAATTTTGATTGTCTATCTCGCCTCAATTATCGTCGTGGGCTTTTTCGGTATGCGGGTAAAAGTTTACGACAAAGTCAAGTACGTTCAGTCAATCGAAGTCACCGCCCAAGCGGAAAATAAAAATATGATTCTTTGGGAGGCAAACGGGCTTGACGACAATTTAAATCACAAATATACCCTCAAAATTCTCTTTACGGAACACGCACTAATCGACCAGGATGGCAACAAATACTTGCCGGTTATATTTATGCCACAAGTTACTTACGATTCGGGCGATATCGCTGGCGAAACGGAAAAAATCAAGTACGAAATCAACAGCGAGTTTGATTTGGAGGGAAGCGGGCAAATCGTCCTTTCGCAACGTGGTGAACTTACGTGTAAAGCAAAAACCCCAGCTTTCGAGGTAATAATTCGCCCTGTAGGTACGGGGTTGCAAGGTTCTCAAGCGATTATTTCGGTATATGTGTTCTAAAGACGAATTGCGTTTTAAGAGAGATTAATAAAGGGAATATGTCCTGTTATCGCAAGTGGCGTGATTCCTTTATTATACGGACGGGGGACACTCCGTCCGTTATCCCAACCCCGCCACCTCTGTATATCTTTTGAAAAATATGTGAGCGAAGCGAACCAAGACTAGAATAGCAAAAGCCCCTCTTTTTTGTCGTCTTGAGGAAAAACAAAGCGGTTAAGTATTCAGGACACAAAATCAAATGACAAAATAAGAGGGGTAAAAAGGCGTGCGAGGTGAAAAATATCAAAATGTAATGAAAAATCGCAAAAAAGGGCGGTCTTTTGTTTTGAAAATGCTTAAATTTGTGGTATAATTAAGGTGCTTTTAGCAAAATAATATAAATAGAATAGGAGAGCAAAATGACAAAATCAAGAAGCATTTTGACAGGCATAGTGCTTGGTTTATTTGTAATGGTGGCTTGTTTGTTCGGGTTCGCAGGCTGTGGCGCAACCATTACGGGTATTGATATTGAATTAAGCACAAATGCTGTCAAACAAGGTGAAACGCTTGACTTGAGCAGTTTAAAGGTTAAACTCGTAAAGTCTGACAAGTCAAGTACTGAAATTGCAAGTACTGAGTACGAAATTTCCGCACAACCCGACACAAGCAAACTCGGTGTTCAGCAACTGACAGTTAAGTACAAGAATAACGACAATACTTATACAAAAAGCGTGGATATTTGGGTTTACGGAGCGTTTGATAAAATTTCCGTTGACGAAAGTTCTTACCCAGAAAAGATTTACAAAGGCGAAGCTTTTGATAAAAATTCGTTAGTTATCTACGCAGAATACAAATGCGACGAAACAAAAGGCAATTACAAGAAAATTCTTGACACATCTAGTGACACTCTTGTAATTACCGACTTAGACACGACCGTAGTTGGTGAAAGGACTGTCACAATTACATATACAAACGGTACTGAGACAGGTGAAGCTGAGATTAAGATTACTATTGTTGGCTATGAAGTGACTGGTTTTATTGCTCCAGCGAATATCACTAATTACAACTCACAATCAAAGAACAAAAACACTTACACAACAACGGATAGTAAGGGTACAAAGGGCTTTGAGGTTGTAAACACTGATACCGAAACGAATTACACTTACAAAGTCGGTTCTTACAACACATTTTGGTTCAAGCCAACGCTAAAGACTCAAGACCCAGCTACTTACGAGACAAAAGACCTGACTGAATTCCCTATGTCAGCAACTGTTTATATATACAACGAAAGCACAAAAGCTTATGTGAAATTGACTGATGCTGATTACAGTACTTACGTTCAAAAGTACGACACAGACATGCACTCTTTCCAATTCACAAAGACCGCTGAGGGCAAGAAATTTAAGATTGAAGTTTATCCGTCTGACCCTTTGAGCGAAGCTGAAAAGAAACTCGTAAAGACAATCTCTTTTGAATTTGATGTTGTGGACGGCTACAACATTTACAATGCGCAAGACTTAAGTGCGATTGATAACGCAAACTTAAGCGGTAAGTGGACGACACTTAAAAAAGATTGGGGTATTGATACCAATGTTACCACAAACACATTTATTTTGCATAACAACATAAATATTACGAAAGCAGATGTTCCTGAAATGCATTTTTACACAAAAGAAGAAGTATCTGGTTATGTCGATGCTGATATTGCTGAGGGTTCGCTGAAAGACGAAGACGATTTTGATAAGGACGAATACCCTCTTGCGTCTATTTACAGAAGAAACGTGAATGCTGGAGATAATACTAAGGTTGGTGATACTTTTACATTAGAGGGTAACTACTTTAGCATTTCTGCCCAAAATTTCCCACTTATTGTTAGGGAAGAGGGTAAGGTAAGGACAGACAGAACGAAAGCAATCACAACTCACACAAACTTGATTAGTGTGGTATGTAAAGACGAAAGCGCAAAAGATATTGCCACAATTAGAAGATATGTTGGTGAAGGTGCGACTGAAGAGCAATTTAATGCAAAAGCAAAAGAAGTTTCTGCAAAAGCAAACTTTAACAATCTTGAATTTTTAGGCAACTCTCCTAAAACAGAAGAAGCACTCGGTGGTGTTTTGCTATACAAAACCCTTAACACATACACAACTTTCGATAACTGCTTGTCGCAAAGATGGTTCATTTCGTTCTATACACAAAGGGGCGGAACGCAATTTTCCAAAGATGGTTTCCTTGCGTTAGGTGTTAAACAAACTAATGCTTATGATGCTTACAACACAATGGTATATAGTTCGGGTGGATCGGTAGATATTATCGAGGGTAGTCACCTAATCGGTGCTGGTGGTCCTTTAATTATTAGTGACTCAGTTAATCAACAAAGTGGTGGCACCGTTGCTCAAGCATATGTGGACGAAAGTAGCGTTATGGAATCAGTTATAGCAGGTACTGAGGGGTGGTTTAATACATATGAAATGGCTGGCACCTTAATTGCGTCAATCAAGGCGCAAAACGAGATATTTAAACGTGGTGACCAAAATCTTGCCAAAAAGACTCTTGAAGTTAGTGCTGGCAAGTTGAATTTGATCTCTATTATGAAAGATACAAGGGAAGAAGACGGGGCTCAAATCGCCACAACCTATACTAAAGAGGGTGCTATCGTGCCATTTAATATGGGTAATAAATTTACAACTAGCACGACTGCTGACTATGTACTTGACTTGCTTGCAGTTACGAATATTTTGGATAATGCTGATGCTAAAACTGCTGCAGAATCGTATATGGATTATATGAAAACACAAGGCAAGACTGTTGCAAGATATCAAGCGATTAAAGAATTGATAGCATTTGCTGATACTCCAGAGCCTTCTGAAGAAACTGCAAAGGCGCTTTGGGATGCAGCACAAACAATCAAGACTAGCTATCAAGGTATAATGGGAAATACTGAATATCAAGGAAAAGCACAAAATGCTGTTAACGACGGAATCGTTTACATTGGTTCAAACGGTATGGTCTGCGTTCCTAATTTGCCTACTAAAGACACACCTAAAGCAACTTGGGCGATGGCTCCTAATGCTGAATTGTGGGCTGAATGTAACGGCTTAGTTTATCTTTCGATCTATGGTAAGTTCGGTGGTGTCTTGACAATCTCCGACTACACTGCAACCGAATAATCTAAAAACAAAATTATTTGGGTTTGGCTTGGGGATAAATTTTGCCAAAATTCCACAAAAAAACAAATATCGCCCGCATTTTGCGGTGCTAAAAAAGGCATACTCTTTTAGTTAGGGTATGCTTTTTTGATAATAAAAACTACACCCCAAAATTCTTGCCGAAAAAATAATTTCTAAAATAGAAGCATAATGCTAAAAATTCTCAATATGGAAATTATAAAAAATTTTTAACAAAAACGCAAAAATTGATTGATTTTTGTATGAAAATATTGCATAATAACTCAAAAGAGGAATTTCAGCATATTTATTGCTGGGGTAATTTTGCTAATTATCAACAAGACTTATTAAATATTAGGAGAAAATAATGCAACAAAAAACGTCAATAAGATTTTTTAACGACACACCCGTTAGGGCGGTGTGGAACGAAGAAAAAAATACTTGGTTTTTTAGCGTTTTGGATGTGATTTCAGCAATAAGACAAGAGGCGGACTATCAAAAAAATCGTAACTATTGGAAATATTTGAAAGCAAAACTCAAAAAAGAAAACAGCCAGTTGGTTAGTGATACTACCCAACTGAAACTCGTAGCAAACGACGGCAAAAAATACTTGACTGACGCCCTTGACGTTGACGGGATAAAAAAACTTGCGTTAGAATTTCCAAGCAAAGTTGGTTCAAGATTTATTGAGTGGTTTATTCGCAGTGATGAAACGATAGACGGCAAAAGCAAGCAAAAAGCGTATGCACTTTTTGACGGTGATTTGCTTGATATGATTGAGGTTGGCACAACAAAGGGCTTGCAACAAATTCACTCGTATTTGTTTGGCGGGCTATACGATTTTGCGGGGCAAATTAGGACAGTAAACATAGCGAAAGGCGGTTTTTCGTTTGCGTCCGTAATGTATCTTGATGATGCTTTAAGGCAAATTGAAAGTATGCCCGAAGAAACTTTTGATGAAATTGTCAATAAATATGTTGAAATGAACGTTGCGCACCCTTTCAAAGAGGGAAATGGCAGAAGCACGAGGATTTGGCTTGATATGATACTCAAGAAAAATCTGGCGCTTTGTGTCGACTGGAGCAAAATTAACAAAAAGGAATATCTTGACGCAATGAAAAAAAGCGTTGTTGACAGCACCGACATAAAAATTTTATTGAAACAAGCGCTAACGGACAAAATTTACGACAGAGAAGTTTTTATGAAAGGCGTGGATTATTCATATTATTACGAAGAAGTTGAGTGAACGCAAAATTACTTCAAGCAAGATTTTTGCTCTTAAAATCGGGGGCAACCTATACAAAAACACTATTATTTAGTGTTTTTTTATTGCGGTCGATTTCGGCACATAAATTGTTTTGCGTCGCAGGGCGAAAAGGAGATAAAAATTCTTCTTTTTTGCGAAAGCGTTTGTCAAAAATTCGGTGCGTGTGATATAATAGGAGCATAAAATATTTTTAGGAGCGATTATGGAAAACGAATTTGACATTATTATTATCGGCGGTGGCCCTGCGGGGATGACGGCGGGAATTTATTCGGCGAGGGCGGGAATGCGTGTGCTTGTAATTGAAAAAATGGGTATGGGCGGACAAGTTGCGCTGACTTCTACGATAGCGAATTATCCGGGTGTTAAGGACGTGGAGGGTATTGACCTCAGTATGAAAATGTTTGAGCAGATGACAGCGCTTGGGGTCAAGACGGTTTTTGCTACAGTGGACAAAATCGACTTTGACGGCAAAATGAAGTCAGTGACCGCTAGCGGAGTAACATACTCAAGCCCTGCAATCATATTAAGTATGGGGGCGACTTCTCGTGGTTTGGGTGTCAAGGGCGAGAAAGAATTTATCGGGCGGGGTGTTTCTTACTGTGCTGTTTGCGACGGTGCGTTTTTTAGGAACAAGACTGTCGCCGTAATCGGTGGCGGAAATACTGCCTTGCAAGATGCGATTTACCTAAACAATATGGCGGGGAAGATTTACCTCGTTCATCGGCGGGCGGAATTTCGTGCTGAAGATTCGGTGCAAGCGGAATTTTCTCGGCTTGCGGGTGCGGAAAACAGCAAAATCGTTACCAAACTTGGTTGCGTGGTGGAAGAAGTCATGGGCGACGGTCGTGTTAGCGGTATGGTTTTACGCAATATTGAAACGGGCGAAACGGAGCAAGTCGCTGTTGACGGCATTTTTGTGGCGGTTGGGCGGAACCCAAACACTGAACTGCTTGACGACAAAATCACGCTCGACAACGGCTACATCGTTGTGGACGAAAATATGCAGACGAATATTCCAGGAGTTTTTGCAAGCGGGGACATTAACCGCAAGAAACTTCGTCAAATAGCGACGGCAATTTCGGACGGCGCAATCGCTGGCACAAATGCAAGCGTTTATGTTAAAAAGGTGAAAAAGGCGGGCTAATTATGAAATATTTTGGTACGGACGGCATACGTGGAATTTGGGGCGAGACGCTTTCGGCGGAATTTGCTGAAAAAGTCGGGTTCGCATACGGAATTGCACTCAAAAATCAAGCAAATTCGGGTGCTGTGATCCAAAATTCTTGCCGTCGTGTGATTGTCGGGCGGGATACTCGTGCGTCGGGTTCGACGATTGAGACAGCAATTTGTCGTGGGCTAACTCAAGCGGGCTTTGATGTGGTTTGTGCGGGAATTTTGCCGACGCCTGCGTTGAGTTTTTCCGCAAAATCGGGGGATTTCGTCGGCGGGGTGATGATTACCGCTAGCCACAACCCGAGCAACCACAACGGCATTAAACTGTGCAATAGTGCAGGCAAAAAGCACTCGCCTGACTTCCTCGAAACTGTTGAGAAATTCATCGAAACGGGTAGAACGGCGGATTTCGTGGCGGACAGAATCGGCACAATTTCGCACGAAAACGATATTGGCGTGCGCTGGGTGGAATTCGTGCTAAGAAGCCAAAACTTCCCGAATTTTGCGGGGCTAAAAGTGGCGCTCGATTTGGCGAACGGGGCGGGATATGAGTTGATTCCGCTTGCGTTTCGGCGGGCGGGGGCGGAAGTGCTTGCGTTCAACACCGAAAACGACGGCAAAAATATCAACAACGATTGCGGTAGCACGCACCTAAACCGCTTTTTGCGTTCCGTTGTCGAAGTCGGGGCGGATGTCGGCTTTGCGTTTGACGGCGACGCTGACCGAATTATCGCTGTTACTCGGACGGGACAAGTCGTAGACGGCACCGATTTGATGTACATTTTCGGCAAATACTATGCGGAGAAAAATTTGCTTCCGGGCGACGCAGTTGTTACAACGCCGATTACAAATATGGGCTTGGAAATCAGCCTAAACGCACAGGGAATTCGGCTTGTGCGGACGGAAAAAGTCGGCGGGCAGTACATCGAGGCGCTTATGGAAGAGCGTGACTTTGTGATTGGGGGCGAGGAAAACGGGCATATGCTCCTCAACAATATCGGCGTCGGTTCGGACGGGCTTTGCGTCGGCGTCGGGCTTCTCAAAATTATGCGTGAAAAGGGGTGCGATTTACCCGACTTGCTTGCGGGGTTGAAACGCAAAAACCTTGCCCAGCAAAATATCAGCGTCACCGAACCGCAAAAGCAAAAAGTTGCGAGCGGGTGCCTTGTCGACTTTTTGGCAGAGCAAAAACTCCGCCTGTCCCCGACCGACCGAATTATCGTCCGCCCAAGCGGTACGGAATGCCTAATTCGTGTACTTGTGGAGGGCGACGACCAGCGAATTTTGGACGAAGTTTGCCTAACAATCAGTAACCACATCGCAAATCTCTAACAATCCCACACCAACCAGCACTAATTTTGCTAGAAATGGCTGTATTTTGCTGAAAATGGTGGCAACTTTGCTATAATTTGCAGTATTTTTGCCACAAACGGAGCGAATTCCCCCGAACTTGCGGAGGGAGTCTTGCTCTGTTTTTCTTTTTGGGTTAAGGTGTACAGTAGTTATGTTGCTGTTCGCTTTTTTCTGACACAAAAAACGCAAAATGTTGTGTAAAACGATTGACAAGGATAGTGGAATTTGCTATCCTTTATAAGTAAAAAAGGTGTGCATCGAAAAGGTGTGCATCGAAAAGGTGTGCATCGAAAAGGTGTGCATCGAAAAGGTGTGCATCGAAAAGGATGTGACACAATGAAAGGAATTATTTTGGCGGGCGGGAAAGCCACCAGACTTTACCCAGCGACTTTGGCGATATCCAAGCATATGCTGGAAATTTACGATAAACCGATGATTTACTATCCGTTATCTATGCTTATGTTGGCAGGGATAAGGGATATTTTGATAATCAGTACTCCACGAGATGTGCCGACTTATAAGGAATTATTGGGTGACGGCTCGCAGTTGGGGTTGAAAATATGTTACAAGGTGCAGGAGCAAGCGAACGGTCTTGCGGAGGCGTTTATTTTGGGCGCTGATTTTATTGGGAAAGACAACGTTTGCTTGATTTTGGGTGACAACGTTTTTTACGGCAACAAACTTTCCGAAATGCTTCAGCAAAGTGTAAAAAATATTGACGAAAATGGTGGCGGTGCGGAATTGTACGGCTACAAAGTTAGCAATCCTGAAGCTTTTGGTGTGGCGTACGAAAAGGACGGGCAAGTCTACAAAATTGTGGAAAAACCCGTAAATCCCGAATCGAATTTGGCGGTGACTGGGCTTTATTTTTACGACAATAAGGTGGTAGAATATGCTCGTGAAGTCAAACCGTCTGCTCGTGGTGAACTTGAAATCACGACAATTAACAATATGTATGTCAATGCGGGGCGGTGCAAGTTGAACAAGCTTGGCAGAGGTTTTGCGTGGCTTGATACGGGTACGCACGAGAATTTGCTTCAAGCTAATATTTTTATCGAGACTGTTCAAAAACGAACAGGCTATATGATTGCGTGCGTGGAAGAAGTTGCATATCGAATGCATTTTATTGACAAAAATAAACTCCTTGAATTTGCGGAGAAGTATTCCAAAAGTGATTACGGAAAGTATCTTAAGGAGGTTTATGAAGAACAATGAAAAAGATTTTGATTGTCGGAGCAAAAGGTCAATTAGGGCAGGAATTTACTCACTGCATTAGCGAGGGTAAGGCGGACTTGGGAGTGCTTGACGAGGAAATCTTGGGCGCAAAAGTCGACAGTTTCGGTTCGGCGGAATTGGATATTTTGGACAAGCAAAAACTCGATTCGGTGCTTTCTAGTGGTTATGATTACTGCATAAATTGTAGCGCTTATACGGCGGTTGACAAGGCGGAGGACGATGAAATTTCTTGCTACAAGGTCAACACGTTGGGCGTACAAAATTTGGCTTTCTTGTGTCAAAAATACGGCACGACGCTGGTACATTTTTCTACCGATTATGTTTACGGGAGCGAAATTGAATCTCCCCTGAGCGAAGCTGAGCCGACCGCTCCTATAAATGTTTACGGCAAAACAAAGCTTGCGGGCGAGCAGTATATTAGAGAAATTTGCGACAAGTACTACATAATTCGCACGTCGTGGCTGTACGGACGTTTCGGCAATAATTTTGTGTACAAAATGCTTGAGCTTGCGGGAAAACTCGACAAATTAACTGTTGTAAACGACCAAATCGGCACGCCGACAAATGCGAACGATTTGGTTTACAACACATTTCGGCTTATGCAGTCGGGGTATTATGGCGTGTATAATTGCTCGGGTGAGGGGCAGTGCAGTTGGTACGATTTTGCGTGCGAGATTTTGCGTCTTAAGGGGGTTAAAACTCCCGTACTCCCGGTTGACAGTGCGACTTTTGTGACTAAGGCGAAGCGACCAAAATATTCCGTTATGGAAAATCTTGCGCTCAAGAGTATCGGCTTGAATTTTATGCGCCCTTGGGCTGAAGCTTTGGCAAGTTTTTTGAAACAAAACTAAAGGGGGTGAATTTATGAAAACTTATTTAATTACGGGCGGTTGTGGTTTTATTGGCTCGAATTTTATCAAATATTTATTTAAGAAGTACGACGAAATCGAGGTTATCAACCTTGATGCGCTGACTTATGCGGGGAATTTGGAGAACTTGCGTGAGTTTGAAGGTAAGGCAAACTATCATTTTATTAAGGGTAGCATTACCGACGCAGTGCTTGTGAAGTCGATTTTTGACGATTACGATATTGATTACGTGGTGAATTTCGCTGCCGAAAGTCACGTGGACCGCAGTATTTTGGATCCGCTTTGCTTTGTGGAAACCAACATTGTTGGCACTGCTGTGCTACTTAATCAAGCGAAACAAAGCTGGCAGACAGATTCGGGATTTTTGCCGAATAAAAAATTCTTGCAAATTTCTACTGACGAGGTTTACGGTGCTTTGGGCGAAAGCGGATTTTTTACTGAGGACACACCACTTGACCCGCACAGTCCATATTCCGCAAGCAAAACAAGTGCTGATTTGCTAGTTAAGGCGTTTTTTGATACGTACGGTTTTCCGATGAATATTACTCGCTGTTCAAACAACTACGGGCCGAATCAGTTCCCTGAGAAATTGATTCCGCTGACCTTTAACAACTGCGTGAATTTGAAAAATATCCCTATTTATGGCGACGGCAAGCAAATTCGTGACTGGTTGTATGTTATGGACCACTGCAGTGCTATTGATTTGGTGCTACACAAGGCGGAAATTGGGCAGATTTATAATATCGGCGGGCATAACGAAAAGGAAAATATCTACATTGTTAAGTCCATTATTAACTATGTTCGGGTGAATATCAACAAAATGTGTAGCGAAGATTTGATTACTTATGTAAAGGACCGCTTGGGTCACGATAGGCGATATGCGATTGACCCGTCGAAAATCCATAGAGATTTGGGCTGGCAACCGAGCATTTGCTTTGATGACGGAATTGTTATGACGCTTGATTGGTACAAAGACAATCAAGATTGGGTTGAGCATATTGTCAGTGGCGAATATCAAGATTATTACCAGAAAATGTACGGGGAGGAGTAGAAAATGATTGTAAAAAATGTGCAAACTTTTGAAATCGAGGGACTGAAAGTCATTGAGCCAGCAGTTTTTGGCGATGATCGTGGCTATTTTATGGAGACTTTCAATGAGGCAGATTTGCGTGCAGTTGGAATTACGAACCATTTTGTGCAAGATAACGAAAGTAGGTCGTGCCGTAATGTTTTGCGTGGGCTTCACTATCAGTTGGGTAAGCCTCAAGCAAAATTGGTGCGAGTTATCGAGGGCGAAGTTTTTGATGTGGCGGTCGATATCCGTCCTGGTAGCCAAACTTTTGGGAAGTGGCAAGGTGTAGTGCTTTCGGGCGAAAATAAGAAAATGTTTTATATTCCTCGTGGCTTTGCGCATGGTTTTTGTGTAATGAGCGAAACGGCGGTTTTTGCGTACAAATGCGACGATGTTTGGTACAAAGAGGGCGAGCGAGGTGTGATTTACAACGACCCCGCACTTAACATTAATTGGGGCGACTATATCGATTTAAGTCAGGCAATTTTGTCCGACAAGGATAAGGCGCATCCAACTTTGGCGGAGGCGGAAATTGGCAAATAAACGTGTTGCGGTACTGATGAGTACATACAACGGCGAAAAATATTTGCGTGAGCAAATGGAGAGTTTGTTCGGGCAAGAGGGCGTGGATATAACAATTTGCGTTCGTGATGACGGAAGTTCGGACGGGACAGTTGCGATTTTGCGTGAGTACGCAGAAGCGAACAAAATTATCCTTTACACAGGGGAGAATTTGGGTTGCGTGCAGAGTTTTCGGGAATTGACGAGGCTTGCGCCACATTGCGACTACTACGCTTTTTGCGACCAAGACGATGTTTGGTTGCCCAAGAAACTGCTTAATGCCGTTGAAGTTTTGGAAAAAGAGGACGACACTATTCCGCTACTTTATGCGACTTCAGTGACGGTGGTTAACGAGAAATTGGAGCAAATTGTCAAGAATTCGTGCGGTTATATCGACGAAAATGCGCCGAACAGGTTTCAAAATGCGTTGCTAAATTCCAACCTAAACGGGTGCGTGCAAGTGTTTAATAATGCCACTCGTGAAGCATTTTTGCGTGTGCCACCAAACTGTATGATTTTTCACGATTATTCGATAAACACTATCGCAAACGGGCTTGGGAAAATGATTTATTCTCGTGATTCGCAGATTTTGTATCGGCAACACCGCAACAATTATATCGGTTATGTGAGCGGTAGTTTTCGTAATCTTATGCGTGCGCTAAGGAATTTCGTGCATCGTGAAATGAGGCGGTTGCGTTATCGTGAAGCGATGACTTTTAAGTACATTTTTTATAACGAATTATCTCCCGACAAGCAAGAATTTATTGATTTAATGACACAGTATCGTGACGCAAAGCGGTTTAAACGCCCGTTGCGAAAGTATATTAAGAAAAATATCAAGCACAAACTTACTCGCAAATATGCGCTGTTGCTTTTGCGTTTGGGTGGGCTGTAAATTTAGGTTTAGTGCGATTAGCGATTTCGCACTCAAAATAAGGAGACAAAATTGACAAAAAAACGTGTTGCGGTACTGATGAGTACATACAACGGCGAAAAATATTTGCGTGAGCAAATGGAGAGTTTGTTCGGGCAAGAGGGCGTGGATATAACAATTTGCGTTCGTGATGACGGAAGTTCGGACGGGACAGTTGCGATTTTGCGTGAGTACGCAGAAGCGAACAAAATTATCCTTTACACAGGGGAGAATTTGGGTTGCGTGCAGAGTTTTCGGGAATTGACGAGGCTTGCGCCACATTGCGACTACTACGCTTTTTGCGACCAAGACGATGTTTGGTTGCCCAAGAAACTACTTAATGCTGTTGAGGTTTTGGAAAAAGAGGACGACACTATTCCTCTAATGTACTACACAAATTTTACTGTAGTTAACGAGAATTTGGAGCAGATTGTCAAAAATTCTCGTGGCTACATCGAGGAACACGACCCGAAAAGGTTTCAAAATGCGTTGCTGTGTACTGGGGCAAATGGTTGTACTGAAGTGTTTAACAACGCCACTCGTGAGGCTTTTTTGCGTGTGCCACCCGACAGAATTATCGGTCACGATTATTCAATAAATACAATTGCGAGCGGGCTTGGGCGGGTGATTTATTCGCCCGAATCAAGTATTTTGTACCGACAACATGGCGGTAATGCTTTGGGTTATGCGACTGGCACGCTGAAAAATTTGATTCGCTCGATGAAGTGCTTTGTGCATCGTGAAATGAGGCGGTTGCGTTATCGTGAAGCGATGACTTTTAAGTATCTTTTTTACGACAAAATGACTCCTGACAAGCAAGAATTTATTGATTTGATGACACAATATCGTGACGCAAAGCGGTTTAAACGCCCGTTGCGAAAGTATATTAAGAAAAATATTGACAACAAACTCGTTCGCTTTTATTCGCTACTCTTGTTGAGTTTGGGTGGGCTGTAGTGATTTTTTGATTAATTTTTGATGCACAAAAATTGTCCTTTTCGGGCTGTTTTTGTGTTTTTTTGTTGTCGAATAGTTGCAAAATTAAGTAGAATTTGGGGTGAATAGGGAGCGAAAAATTTGAAATTTGGCGGTGTGGAAAAATTTTTTAAAAAATTTAAAAAAAAGTGTAAAATTTAGTTGACACGAGGGGGTTTTATACATATAATAAAGGTGAAAAAACGGGTTGCGGGGCAGTTAGCATTTTTGTTTGAGATTGGGTGAGGTTATTTTCTTAGCGGTTCATAGATTTTAGCAAAGCAAAAGGCGGGGTAAACCTGTATTGAGGGGGTGTGGGTGTATGAAAAATGCGTTGCTGAAAAAATTTGAAGAATCGCTGGTTTCGATTTTGCCGATTATGATGATTGTGTTGGTGTTGGCGCTAACTTTGGTGTCGTTCGATTTTGTACTGATTGCGCAATTTTTGGTTGCGTCGGCGTGCTTGGTTTTGGGGATGACACTTTTTACGCATGGGGCGGACACTGCGATGTTGCCGATTGGTACGCACATCGGGGCGTATTTGTCCAAAACTGCTAAAATTTGGCTGATGATGTTGGTCGGCTTCTTTTTGGGTGTGGTAATTACGATTGCTGAGCCTGATTTGATGGTTTTGGCGGAGCAGGTGGCGAGCATAAACACGTGGCTTTTTATTGCTGTTGTGGGAATTGGCGTGGGAATTTTTATGGTTTTGGCAATGCTTCGTACTGTGTTCAAAATCCCGCTAAATGTGATTTTGCTTGTGTCGTACGGGCTGATTTTTGTGCTGTCGTTTATAATTCCTAGCAATTTCGTTCCGCTATCTTTTGACTCGGGAAGTGTGACGACTGGGCCAATTAGCGTACCGTTTTTAATGGCGTTTGGGCTTGGGTTCGCTGTTGTTCGTGCGCAAAGCGGGAAGCAAGACGACTCGAGTTTTGGTATGGTTGCTTTGGGAAGTGCGGGGCCGATTTTGGCGGTGATGACGCTAGGATTTTTCGTTGACCCGAACACGCTTGCGGGGACGAGCGAAGCGGTGGTTGTGAGCGATTCTGTTGGTTCGGGGCTTATGCAATTTTTGACGAGTTTCCCGACATATTTGGGTCAAGTTGCACTTGTAATTGCGCCGATTTTGGTGATTTTCTTGCTTTTTCAATACTTTGCGCTGAAACTTCCTAAACACGAGGTTTTTCGTGTGCTAATGGGTTTGGTGCTAGTTTATGTTGGAATTGCGCTGTTTTTCACTGGCGTAAATGTTGGGTTTCTGCCTGTTGGTACGGCGCTTGGGCAGGGAATTGCGGAAAGCGGAAGCTCTTGGGTGCTGATTCCTGTGGCGATTTTGATTGGTTTTGTAATAGTGCTAGCTGAACCTGCTGTTCACGTTTTGGCGGAGCAGGTGGAGAAAATCACTGAGGGCAAAATTGCCAAAAAGACGATTTTTTTCAGTATGTGTATCGGTGTGGCGGTGTCTTTGGGGCTGTGTGCGATTCGGGTTTTGTGTCAGTTTAGCATTTGGTGGGTGCTGGTGCCTGCTTATGCGATTGCGTTGGCGCTATCGTTCTTTGTGCCGAAGATTTTTACGGGTATCGCTTTTGACTCGGGCGGTGTGGCGACGGGGGCGATGGCGACGACTTTTGTTATGCCGATGTTCGTAGGCGCTTGCGGGGCTTTGGGAATTGATACGATGATGTACGGTTTCGGAACGCTCGCTTTTATTGCGGTAACCCCGCTACTGACGATTCAGATTTTGGGTCTGATTGTTGGAATTGCGAACCGCAAGAAAGAGCGTGATTTGGCGGAAGAATACGTTGGCAACAAGCGAATTGAAATTGTTGAATTTGATTAAGAGGTGGCGAAAATATGGTTAAAAGAAAAGCACCATTTAAATTGCTAATTTGCATAATTGACAAAACGAAAACTGACCTTGCGTTGCAAATTTTGAATAATGCGCACGAAAATCTTGGCATAAGTAATATTGTGCATGGCGTTTCGAAATTGGGGACGATGGACCTTATGGGACTTGCTCGCAAGGAGCGGACGATGATAACTTCTCTTGTGCGGACTGGCAACGCTTCACGAACGCTTCAGGCACTTGACTTGCTACTTTGCCCCGATGATGAAGAAAGTTACGGCTTGGCGTTCACTGTGCCTATGAATAGCGCAAGTCGGGACACAATAAACTACTTTACTAAGAAAAAGGAGAATTAAGTATGTTTCTAAAGCAAGATATGAATGTAATTATTACCATCGTGAATCGTGGTTTTGCGGACAAAGTTTTGGAGTCGGCGAAGTCCGCTGGGGCTGAGGGTGCGACGATGTTTAACGCTCGTGGAAACGGAATTCACGAAACGGATACAATTTTGGGTGTTAGTATTCAGCCCGAAAAAGAAGTTGTGATGATTGTTGTGCGCAAGAATATCCGCAAGAAAGTTATGCGTGCAATTTGTGTCGATTGCGGTATGAACGAGGAGGGGCGAGGGCTGTGCTTTAGTTTGCCGATTGAGGAAATCGGCGGGGTAAACCACCTGATGAATTTGGTTGGTGGGAAAAAGAGAGTCGCTCAAAAACCTGCGTCCAAAACTAGCTCAACTCAAAGCGGAAAAACGGAAGAAAAAGAAAGCAAATCAGACGAGAAACCAACCGAAAAATCCGCTGAAAAAACGGAAACAAATAAATCGTAAAAAATACCAAAAAATAGAGAAAAAATACTCAAAAAATCGGGAAAAAAATATTTTTAAATCTAACGGAATTTTGAGAAAAATTCGGTTGAGTTAAGATAAAAAACAGAAAATTTAGGCAACGGACAAAAATTTTTGTCCGTTGCTTTATCCACTTAAAATGTGGAAAACTTGCGTTTTTTGTGGGTAAGTATGCAATTTTTGTAGGGTATCACGCAAAAAATGACAAGAAAGTTGCAGATTTTGTGCATTTTTAATGTGGATAACTCAAAAAATTAAAATAAAATTTTTTGAAAAAAGATGGCTTGCATGCTTTACTTTTTTGCGATTGTGTGCTAGACTTGTCAATGTAGACAAGATAAATTTTTAGTCGAAAAACGAAAGGGGGAAATTATGCAAGATTATATTGATAGACAATGGGCGAAATGTTTGGACGATTTCCCCAAAAAAATCAGTTCGTATGCGATGGATTTGTGGATAAATACTTTGCAACCGATTAATATTGAAAATAACACGCTTATTTTGGTCGCCCCAAGTGATATGTGTCGGCAACAAATTTACACGATTTATCTTAAGCGAATGCAAGAAGTTTTGCGGGAGCATTTTAACCTTGATAGAGTGCAAGTGTTACTTCCTGAAGAGCGAGAAGATTACGTCGAGGCGTACAATTCCACTCACCCGAGCGCCGATGCATTTTTGGAAAATAAAACTGCCACCACGCAAAACCCTTTTAACCCTCGTTACACGTTTGACAATTTCGTAGTTGGCACGACCAACCAAGTTATCTATGCGGCGGCAAGAGCGGTTGCGGAATCGCCTGCGGTTAGATTCAACCCGCTATTTATTTACGGCGGTTCGGGGTTGGGCAAGACTCACTTGTTGCACGCAATCGGCAATTACATTTGGACGCACAAAACGACGAACATTAATATCGTGTACGTGACTTGCGAGCAGTTTACTAATGCGTTTTTGGAGGCACTGCGGGTTAGTCGTGAAAAAGGTATGGACTCTTTTCATCGCAGATATAGGCAGGCAGATGTCTTGCTGATTGACGATATCCAGTTTATTAGTAGCAAAAAAGGTGTGCAAGAGGAGTTTTTCAACACATTTAACGACCTTTATCAAGCGGGCAAGCAAATTATCATTAGTAGCGACCGTCCGCCGAAAGATATTGAAACGCTGGAGGAACGGCTTCGCTCTCGTTTTGCGGGCGGATTTATGCAGGACATTCAGCCACCTGATTTTGAAACTCGCTTGCTGATTATTCAAAAGAAAATCGAGTTGGAGCGGTTCGAGTTTGAGAAAGGGCTTGATTACGAACTTGCTGAGCGTTTGTCTAACTTGAATATTCGTGAAATGGAGGCGATTTTGCGGAAAATTTACTTCTTGGCGAATTTTCATGGCAAAGTCGTGGCAACTCGGGCGGATATGGAGGAGGTTTTGCAAAAAGAGGGAAACGTTGAGGAGCGAAAAGTCGATTCGAAACTCAGTCCCGACAAAGTTATTAATGCGGTTTGCAAGTACTTCACGATTGACGAAAAGGACTTGACGGGGCGGAAACGCAACAAGGAAATCGTCGAGCCTCGCCAAATTTGTATCTACATTATGTGGTCGCAACTCGCTATTCCGCTTGTCACGATTGGGCAAATGTTTGGCCGTGACCATACAACAATTATTCACGCACGGGACAAAATTATGGAGCAAGTCAAGACGAGTGCGCAAACAAAGAAAATTATCAACGATATCAACAATATGCTCAAAGATTACTGATTTTTGTGGCGATTTTTTGGGGAATTTAGCTGTCCGTTCGGGACGGCTTTTTGTTTTTTACGCAAATTCGTGTAACTTCGGGCTTGGCTCTGGCGGTTTGGCGGAAATTAAAAAAATCTAAGCAATTCTCTTGACAAATCACACCCGTTTGTATTATAATTGACATCGTGGTTATGTTGTGAACTTGCATAACTACAAATCTTAGTGAAGTTTTTATACTTCACCTCCTGTGCGGGAGTAGCTTAGTGGTAAAGCTCCAGCCTTCCAAGCTGGCTATGAGGGTTCGATTCCCTTCTCCCGCTCCAAAACGGAACACACGCCTTTTCGGGCGTGTGTTTTTTGTTTTGGAGCGGAAATAAATTAAAATATTATTTTTAGACTATAGTGAGCGAAACGAACAGAGCGATTCCCGTAAGCAGTGCGTAATGCGAAGATGGGGGGCGTAAAGGCGTGTGTTTTCGTTTTGGAGCGGGAGGGGGTGAAGTAAAAAATAAATAAAAGAATTTTTAGCAACAGCAGACCTCTTGTGCGGTGGCGGTGTTGTTCCGCACGAATTTATGGGGTGATGATTACTCAAAGCGTCAAAATTGGGATAAGGATACGCACTGCAAAAACTGATTAATGTGTGGTGATGAAGCAATTTGATGTCAGTTTGTTAGTAAATGAGTGCTTTAGCCACTTTTAAATACGCAATAAAACAAAGTTTATTTAGTTAGTTAAATTACATATTTTTGGTTTAAGTTCTTTTGAGGTTGGCGAGGCGGACAGCGAGGGCGAGGAGGCAAAGCAGACTTCCGCCGATTAGATAATAAAGTTTGAACGGCACGAAAAAACTGGTCGCAAGAAGAATTAAGCCAAAGCAAAGATAGTTTTTTGCACGAGATTTTTGAAAGGCAAAATTCCAGTAATCTTTATAGGTTAATTTCGCCGAATTTAAGTCAAAAGTGACGGGGGCGGTCACACTGTTGCTGATTGAAAATAGGTCATATTGGTCGCAAAAATTTATGGTAAAATTGTGAATTTTTTTGGCGAAATTTTTGGCGTCCGCACTCGCCGAAATGCTATATATTTTTATATTATTTTCTTCTAAACTGCGGGCGATTTTTAGAATCAAAATCAAGTCGTCTTGCGTCAGTTCTAATTTATGAAAAAACGGAAAAATTAGCTCGTTTTTTGTGGTAGTTGCGGGGTGGTTTGGGGTGAGATTTTGGCTTACTTTAAGGCAATTCGGCAATTTTTTAACGCTAAAATTATTTTGACAAAAAATAGCAAAAAAATAGTCCAAAATCTCGTCATTTGTCGCACCCAAAAGATTTAGACCTAGTTTTTCGGCGGATTTTTGGGACTGCGCTGTGCCGATTTTTTTCTTTGCTCGTTTGTCGGTAAAAAAATTGATAAAAAAACAAATAAAAATACCCAAAACTCCGCCAATAATTAAACTTAAAGTCGGGTTGTGCGTGTAAAATCGCACCCACGCAAAAATCAGCACAAAACTTGCGACCAAAATTGCGACGCTATCAAGTATTTTTGCGAATTTACTTCTCATTTTTATAATTAGTCTCCTCAAAAAAATGCAGAATTTTTGCCCCGCTAAAAAAATTTCGAATAATACCTAAAAATCGGCGGGCTACGAATTAACTTTTGCCAAAAATTGTTTAATTTATGCAGTTAGGTTGACTTTTTGCGGGAATAATTATATAATGAAAGGGAATTTTGAAAAGGAGAAATATATGAAAGCAAAACAGTTTTTCAGAGATTACACGCTGGCGAAAGAAATTGCGTTGGTGCTTGACGACAACAAGGCGGAAAATATTCAGCTAATTGACATTAACTCGTCTAGCATTGCGGACTATATTTTGATTGCGACGGCGAACAGCACTGTGCATAACAAGGCTTTGACCGACAAAATCGAAGCACGTGCGGAGGAGGTTGGGCGGTCGATAATTCGTCGTGACGGAATCGCTGACGGGCGGTGGATTGTGCTGGACTACGGCACGCTACTTATCCACATTTTCACCCCCGAATTGCGTGAATTTTATCATTTGGAAAAAATTTGGAACGACGGCAAAAATTCGCTTGATATCGCAGGAATTAAGGCGTTAGGCGATTTTGTGGAAACGGAAAAAAAGGAATAATTTATGGAATTTATCAGCAATAGTTTGGCGGAAACGGAGGCTTTTGCAAGGAAATTTGCGGAAACAATTTGCGATGGCGATGTGATTGCGTTGTACGGTGATTTGGGTGCGGGCAAGACGACTTTTACCAAATTTTTGTGCAGGGCGCTAGGGGTTAGTAGTGACGTGACGAGTCCGACTTTTACGCTTTGCAATGAGTACGCAGGCGACAAGCACGTCTATCACTTCGATATGTATCGGCTGAAAAGTCCTAGCGAGGCGGTTGATAGCGGTTTGGATGAAATTTTGCGTGCAGGCGACGGGGTTTGCTTGGTTGAGTGGCCAGAGAATTTGGGAAGTTTGCTTCCGCCTTGCCGAAAAATCACGATTCAAAAATTGGGCGAGGGGACACGAAAATTCGTTACGGAGGATAGGAAATGAACTTTTTGGCAATTTGTACCGTCAGTCGTGCGACCTTGATTGCGCTTGAAATTGACGGCAAAATTTACACCGAAACGTTAGAATTCAGTCGCCACAGTGAGAATTTGTTTCCGTTGCTTATGCAAATGCTAGAAAAACACGACATAAATTTGAGCGATTTTGACTGCTTCGGTTGTGTGACGGGGCCTGGTTCGTTTACGGGAATTCGTATCGGAATGAGCGTTGTAAAGGGGTTCGGTTTTGCACTAAACAAGCCGATTGTGGCGGTGAATAGCCTTGAATTGCTTGCACAAAATCGTGTGATTTCGTGTAAAACGGGCAAGATTTTGGCGGTTATAAATGCGGGTGCGGGGCTGGTGTATCATCAAGCTTTTGAATTGTCAAACGGCGGGAATTTAACCCCACTTTATCAGCCGAAACTCGACACTTACAAGCATTTTGCGGAATTCAAGGCTTTTCGTTTTGGCGAAAATGTCGACACGATTTTTTGCCAAAATGACGAAAAGGGTGCGGACTATTCGGCGGATTTTGGCGGAAGCGAAAATTTTTCGGCGGACAGTTTGTTTGCAAGCGTGAAAGCGAAAATTTCGGCGCAGGAATTTACTTCCGCAGTGGAAGTTTCGCCGTTGTATTTGCGAGTTAGTTCGGCGGAGCAAAATATTCGTGATGTCGAATTTCGTAGGCTAAGTAAGGACGATTTGGACGGCATTTGCGAGCTTGAGGGTGAGGCGGACGAATACGACTTGACTTGGAACAAGACGGCGATTATGGATAGCTTTAACAACCCCGATTTTGAGTGCTTTGGACTAGTGAACGGCGGGGGAATTTGGGGAATAATTGCCGTCCAAAACTGCGGTGACGAAACGGAAATTTTGCGTGTCAAAGTGCGTGGGCGAGCTAGAGAATTGGGGCTTGGGAACCGTCTTGTTTCGGAGTTAGCTGCCCTAAAAAAGCGGGAGAAAAAGGCAAAGATTTTGCTAGAAGTGAACGAGCATAATTTCCCCGCAATTAGCTTGTATACTCGCAACGGATTTGTGCGTGTGGGCGAGCGGAAAAAGTACTATCACAACACTGACAGTGCGATTTTGATGACTATGAATTTGGGTTAACCAAAGCGGGCGATTTGGCATATATATCTTAAAGATTTTGGGAATTTTTGCGGGGTGTGTATGCTGAATTTTGAGGGTATGAACTACAAAGTTTGTGGTGCAGGGCGACCGATTTTGCTACTGCATGGCTGGGGTGCGAATTCTACAAGTTTTGCCCAAATCATCGCCGAATTTTCGCTAAATTTCAAGGTGTTTGCGTTGGATTTGTGGGGATTTGGCGGAAGCGACTTGCCACCCAAAGACGCAACAATTTACGACTATGCGGAAGCGGTTTATCGCTTCATCGAGGGCATAATCGGGGAGAAAACGGCGGTGTTAGGGCATAGCTTCGGCGGGCGAATTTGCTTGATTTTGGGAAATCGTCCGTTGATTTCAGGAGTCGTGCTTGTGGACAGTGCGGGGCTAAAAAATCGGCTGAGTTTGTGGCAAAAAGCGAAAATTCGCCGTTACAAAAAATTGCGTGAAAAAGTGAATTCTGGGCAGGCTCGGGAGAGCAAACTAGAGCGATTTGGTTCGGCTGACTACCGCAATTTAAGTCACGAAATGCGTGGCGTTTTTGTGCGGGTGGTGAATTGCGACCTTATTGAATTTGCACGAAATTTGGAGACGCCGACTATGGTTGTATGGGGACGGCAAGACCGCACGACGCCGATTTGGATGGCGAAGAAACTTCACAAACTTATCAAAAATTCGCAGTTGAAAATAATTCGTGGCGGGCATTTTTGCTACTTGGATAGTGCGAGGGAATTTGTGAATTTTTGTGATGATTTTTTGAATAATTTGGAGGAGAGAGATGTTTGATTTTTTTGAACTTAGTAACGGACACTTGTATATTGCGATTGCGATTTCGGTGATTAACGGGTTGTTGCTGTGCTTTATGGGGAATAAATTCTTACAAATTATGCAACTTTCGGGCTATCATCAGCGAGGGTACTACGATTGGCTCAAAACTTCGGGCGGTTGGTATGTCGGCAGGCTTGCGATGATTGTGATTTTGAGTGCGTCGTGCATGATGGTCGTGGATGTGATTTTCCAGCCGTTCAGCGCCTATTTTGCGTATTTGGGTATGATTTTTTACATCGTTTTTAGCATTGTTTTTATTTGGAATATTTACTGCACGCCGAATCGCTCCCCGCTAAAACTTACCAACCGAATCAACCGCTCAATGTTTTTGCTGTGGTTTTTATCGTCGGCGATGACGTTTGGACTACTGATTTTAAGCGAGTCATTTATATCGATTTTTAGGCTGATGGGCGTGGCGATTATGCCGTTAATTCTGCCGTTCTTGGTGTCGTTTGTTACGCTTTTGCTTGCTCCGACCGAACGGGCAATGGCGAGAATTTTCGTGCGCAAGGCAAAGAAAAAACTTGCAATGTACCCCGATTTAATTCGTGTGGGAATTACGGGGAGTTTCGGGAAAACCAGCACAAAAAACTTCCTTACTACGATTTTGCGTGAGAAATTTAGCGTTTGCGCAACGCCGTTTAACTACAACACGCCACTGGGAATTACCAAAACCGTTTTGCAAGACTTGTCGTTTGGGCATCAGATTTTTATCGCTGAAATGGGGGCGAGACGCAGGGGTGATATCAAGGAACTTTGCGAGATTGTTGAGCCAAAATTTGGCGTTTTGACATCGGTTGGCGCACAGCATATTGCGACTTTTAAAAATCAAGAAAACGTCAAGCGCACCAAGGCGGAATTGCCTGAATTTTTGGGCGAAAACGGGACTTGCGTGTTTAATATCGACAACGAAATTGTGCGAGAGATTGCGGACGAATCTAAGTGCAAAAAAATCACCGTTTCAACGCTAGACGAGACGGCGGACATTTTCGCAAGCGATATCGTCACGAACACGACGGGGACGAGTTTTAAACTGCATTTTGACGGAGAAACGCACGAGTGTTTTACCAAACTTTTCGGGCTTCACAGCGTGAGCAATTTACTGCTTTGCGTGGGGCTTGCGAGGGAATTAGGGCTTAATGCAAATCAAATTGTGGCGGGGGTTAGCAAGGTCGAACCTGTGGATCACCGCTTGCAACTGATTCACGCACCGAATAATGTGGCGGTGCTTGACGACACGTATAATTCGAGTATCGAGGGCAGTAAGCGGGCGCTTGAGGTTTTGGAAATGTTTGCGGGGCGCAGGAAAATTGTCGTTAGTCCTGGTCTGGTGGAACTTGGTACGATGGAACGTCTGGAAAACTACAACTTCGGGCAACGTGTTGCAAAGGTCGCTGATTTGGTCGTGATTGTTAACAAAGTGCATTTAGCGTCTATCAAGCAAGGGCTTATTGACGCAGGTTTTGACGAGGACAAAATCTACGAAGCTAGCAATACTCGTGAAGCGGAAAAGGTCGTCAAATCGCTGATTTTGGCGGACGATGTTGTGCTTTGGGAAAACGATTTGCCCGACAACTACATCTGATTTTGCGGGCAAAAATGAATTCATAGAAAAATCGCAAAAAATACAAAAAAAATGCCCCAAAATTCGTAAAAAAAATAGTTGCAAAAAATCATAAATAAATACGAAAAAATCAAAAAATTCAAGAAAAATCGCAAAAATTAAAATATTAAAATCCCCTTTATTTAGTAAAATTTGCTAGAAAGGGGGCTTTTTTTATGCAGTAAGTGATATTTTTTGCTATGGTATCTTGACAAAATCGGAATTTGTGATATAATGATACAAATTTTAAAGGGAGAATTTATGGAACAAGAAAAACAAGAACAAAGCGAATTTGCTAGCAAGGATGTGACTTTCGATTCGAATAGCGGGTACGTGTTTTATAAGCGAGATTGCAATAGTGGGACTATTAATATGTATTTGGGGAGTCGTAGAAAGTGCGAAGTCGTTGATATTGAGAGTTATGAAAGGTACGGACTTAACAAGGCGGCTGGTACGTATAACACATACGTTTTGAACAGTATTGAAACGGGTGAGTATTTGTGTTTTATTTCATCGGGGTTGCCAAAACTTGACCAAGAAATTTACAAGTCTTCGCCACTTATTAGTCGTTGGAAATGCAATTTTTATGACCGTAAGTACCACAAGGACGGCTTGAGTATTGAGGAACTAAAGAAATTTACTGAAGCATATCGTGACTGCTTGACGGTGTATTGCAATAGAGTTGAGGCTGAACGTAGAGCGCTTGCCGAAAGGAATAAAAAGCTCGCCGAAGCCCGCAACGCACAACGTAATTTGCGTGACACCGCCGTTGAACAATTACTAGAAATGGCTAAAAAATAATCAAAATAATCAAAATCACAGAGCGATTTTTCTGTGATTTTTTTTAATTTCTTATGAATTATTTAATTACTTAGAATTTTCTTTATTTTTTGTGTATTTTTCGCTTTTGATTTAATTTTTTGCCGATTTTTTTGATTTATGCTGATTTCTTTCTAGTCTTATTTTTATTGATTTATACCATTTTTTATTTTTATTTTTTCAGTGATTTTTTGTGTATTTTTAAAATTTGATTTTTTATTGAGTGTTTGTGTATTTTTGTTGATTTTTTTGCTTTATTTTTTGTTTTTTCTCTATTTTTTATTGTGTATTTTTGATGTTTGCTAATTTAATTTTTTGATTTTCGATTTTTTGAATTATCTGCGTATTTTTCGTTTTGTGGGTGGTTTTGACGGCAAAAGTACCGAGTTAGCGGAAATTTTTCGGGTTTGCCACACTTTTTTCCGCTAAAACGTTGACTTTTTGCGGGCGGGGGTAACTTAATTGTGAAAAAGTTGGCTGGCGAGTTGGGGGGGGGGGTGGAATTAAATTGTTGGATTTTGTAGAAATAAATTTTCAAATTAGGGTTGACAAGAGGCGAATTTTGTGATAAAATTGGTTTTGTA
>CAVEBU010000015.1:0-33440 GCA_963614045.1 Alistipes finegoldii
GTGTTGGTCGTCGAAATGTCTGTAATTAAGCCGTTCAAAATCTCGCCAAGTTCCAAATTTTTGAAGCTTTCAATCAAGCCCGCAAGTGCGTTTTCAGTCGTGTTTTCGGTCGTTGTAACATTTGAAACGGTGTCGGTCACAGCCTCCACAACTTCACCCGCTTCTGAACCAAGTGCGGTCGTGATTGCGGTTACGAGGTTTTCAATTTCGGTGATTTTCGCCTTGAAGTTGAGGTTGTCAACGGTCACAAAAATCGTGTCCGTCAAGTAAGCAAGTTTTATCGCAAAAGTCTTGTTCATCGCAGTTGCGTTTAGATTTGCGTAGATTTTGAGGTTATCAAAGTCCTTAAAGTCCGCCGAAACTGTACCCGCAACAGCGATTTTCTTGTCCTTTATATTAATAGCAGTGTCCACGTTAAGCGAAACAGACTTGTTACCCAAAATCTCGCTTGCGGTTTGATAAACGGCAGGCAAAAGCGTCGAAATGTTATTAACCACAAAATATTCAGATTCGTCCACGCTCGGAAACTGCACGTCGCTACTATACCCAGCACGCAAATTCACGACACCGCCCGCAATCGCCAAATCTTTAATCGCCAGCGACTTAAATTGGTCGTTTTCGTCGAGCGAAATTTTTACCTCAATATTCTTATCGATTCCAACCGCCGAGCCGTTGATTGTAAGGACGATTTCGTTATCCTCGCCTTGCGCAAATTGAAGCAAATTGTTAATATTTATGTCGGAAAAGTCGCCGTTAAGCAGTTTCGAAATGTCGAAAGGCAGAATTTTGGTAAGCGTTTCCAACACACTCGCACTTGCGCCAATATCACTCGCACCGCCGAATTTCGTTGCAATCCACTCGCTCGCAGTCATTAGGTCGGTTTTGTTTGCCAAAAATTTCATACCGCCGAAATCAACAAGCAAGTTTTCACCCAAGCACCCAAGCGCAACGGCGTAGTTTTGCCCGTTTAAATTGAGGTTTAAATCAGCATATGCGTTTAAATCTTTGTTGTAGTCGACGTCAACCGCCCCGCTAACGCCGAAATTCATTTTGCCAACATAACTTGCGTCAAGGTCGAGGTGCAACTTTTTGTTGCTCATAATTTCTTGCACGCTATCCATAATGTTGAGCGTTTTTGTCACATCAACATATTCGGTTTCCGCTTTTTGCGGAGTAATTTCTGCGACAGATTCGGACTTTTCAAGCCCCGCACTCAAATTTGCCGTCATATTGCCAAGTGCCAATTCTTTTGCGCTAACCGACTTGATGTTGTACTCGCTATCGGTGATAATGTCAAGCGAAATTCCCTCCATAAGATTGAGCGCCATTTTGAACGTGCCGTCCTCTTGCTCCACAGCCTCCATTTCTTGAAGATTTGCAAGAATTTGGTTCGTGTCAATGCCCGAGAAATCCATTCCCGAACCCAAATTTACCCCAAAAAGAGGCAAGATTTCCATAATTTTAGAAAAACTAGCAGTTTCGATTTTTATATCCATACTGTCATTTGAGATATAAAGCGAACCGTTCACAAAAGCGATTTGCAGTGTGATTTCCGAGCCCGAAATCACCGCCCGAAGCGTGCCGTTCACACCAATATTTGATAAATCGGCGATATTTATGCAACCCGAAAAATTGAGTCTAATTTTTGGCAAAACACCCGAAATCGTTTCCACAGAATAAGTCTGTTTCGTTTCGGTTTTGTCGTAAAAATCCATACTCAAGTTAACGTTCGCTCCGCCTAGATTTAGCACGTTATTGATGAGTTTTTCGCCCACCGTTTCCGTCACAACTGGCGTAATCGCACTGCCCGAATCAGTCGAGGTTTTCGGGAAAATTCCCTCAATAGCCAACGTACTGACTGCAGCCATTATTGTTACAAGTACATACAAAAGCGTATATACCCCGAACCTTTTCAGTCTCCCTTTTTTCAATATTTTACTCCTTAATTAATTACAGAATTCTCACTTAATTCAGGTATAACAAAATCTTCATCATAGCGAAATGTGTTCGTAAGCGAACCACTCAAGTTCGCAGTAATTACTCCCATTTTCGCCTTATAAACTTCCTTGCTCGTAAATTTCAAAATCCTATAATTTTTGTCAATAACCAATTCAATCACAGGATTTTCCACAAAATCGGGATAGTCGCTCAGCCCACCCGTATCTTTCATCGATTTTACATAATTTATAACCGATTTTATCCTGTCAAGCGTCAGCGTGAAAACGTAATTTCCGTCCTCGTTGACCGTCACCGCACTCGCTTCAACCACAGTTTTCGATGACACAATAAACGACATATAATAATTCATCGGCACGCCGTATTTTTCAGTGTAAAGCGTCATCGTTTTAATATCTTCTGGCGTGTCCGGAGTCGTTTTCCACGTCACAGTTTTCGTGCTTTCGTTGTAATTCCCGCTATAATGCGAAATTTCCTCGCCGTTCACATAAAATCTGTTCGTCGCCTTTACGTAACTACTAATGCTGACGTTTTCATTAAACATCTTGTCGCCCATACGAATCGTCTTTGCGTCAATCGTTTGCGCAACACTTACAGGTCCAACCCTCGCATTAACAAGTCCGTCGCCCGTCACAAAAACACGCTCCTCTTTAAATGTCGTGTCAAAAGCCAGCACGCCACTTTTTATTGCGCCAAGCGTCTGTGGATTTTTACCCGTCGCCATAAGTCGAATTGCATCCACGTCGTCGCTAAGCGCTTTTACATCATAATTATAACGATTCGGGTCGCTTCGTTGCGAAATGAAGAAATTTCCAATCGCAAATCCCGTATAAACCCCAAACATAATGACAATTACAAGCATTACAATTTGTCGTCGCTTGCGTTTGGGAATTCCTGCGCCCTCAATCGTTTCTATTGAGTCATTTTGAGACCTCATTAATTACCCCTCATCCTTCACTTTAACTTTTTTGTTTTTGCCACCAATTTTTTTAGCAATTCCCCAAAGCATTCTCAACGGCAAAGCGGTTATCCGCCCAATTTGTCTCGCACTCGCTTTCGTCACCTTAAACGTTTGCGTGAGTATGTTTTGAAGCAAACTTTCTGGCATTTTTGAAATATTGTGTGGCTGAATTTGGAAAGTTTCGATAATGTAATTCGCAATTTGCTCGTCGCTCATCTTTATTTGCGAATTCTCCGCTTTCACATTACAGCACTGATTGTAAAAATCACTCTTTTTATCAAAGAAAAGTAGCGCATAAGCCGATTTTACATAGCGATTTTCAAAATAATTGTCCCTCGAAGTCACTTCCAAATGGTTAAATTTCGCCACAGAATGCACTTCGGAAACAAAATTCCAAACCTGCTCCATTTCTTGCGCAGGGTAACTTATGTACCGCCCCGCAAAAACTTTGCCCTGCCTCGAGTACGCCTTGTTGTACTTTTTGACAAATTTAATCGTCGTCTGCCGAAGAATCACATCGAGCGAACGAGCGTCCTCTTTCAACACGAACAAAAAACTGTCATCAAGTAGCGTATACCCCAGCAAAAATGCATTGTGACTAAGCATAATGTTGAGAAAATTCGCCTTGTCGTTATCGTCAAAACGAACCCCCTCAAGCCCTCTTAAGCTAACCATATAGATACCTAATTCGCTTTTTTCTCTCGCTTTACGAGCCACTCTCTTTCTCCTTAATTTATTTTTCCAAGCGTCGCAAACGGCATACTGTCCCCCTTGCAACACTTTGAATACTGCAATTATACCAAATAAAGCAACGTTTGTCAAGCGTTTAGTGTCCCTTTTGCAACATTTTTTAATATTTTATCTGTATGAATTTTCTTCCGCAAAAATGCCGAAAAATCAAAAAATTTGGCAAAACTCTCACAAGGAGGCACAAACTTTTGGACACATTTTTAAACGACAAAATGACGAAAATCGAACCCAAAACGCAACAAAAAAGCGGGCGAACCCGCTTTAATCTATAGATGAGTAACGGAAGTTGCAAAAGCGCAATTTTGCAAAGACCTTTTTTGTTACTCACTCTAAGGAATCAACAAATTAAACTTAGACAAAAATTTCGTTTTACTCGATTTTCCTTCGGAGGTTTTGGTTGTGGCGCAATCGTTACAAAATGATAAAAATATTTCAAAAGGCATAAAATAAAGTTATGATCAAAGTAAAAAAGTAAAAAAGTAAAATGTAAAATAACAAATGTAATATATAGTCAGTTTTTTGGAAAAAGGATATAAAAATAAAATTACGATTGCGCCACAGCCGATTTGATTTCACTAATAAATCTAAATAGAATGTGCAACAGTTTCAATTAAATCTTTTCTATAAACATCACCTCGCTACGTTTTGGAATTTTTTAGTTAATCCCCCTCGAATTAACTGTTAGCATTATACAACACTCAATTTGAACTTTTGTTGAATTTTTAAACAAATTTTGTTCAAATTCAATTCAACTTCGCAAAACGACGCTTAGGGGAAAAATCACCATTCGCCCCAATTACTCAAGGCTTTGACACTGTTTTTCCATTTCCGTCCGCAACGAAGCACGCTTTTCACCCAATTTAGTCAACTTATATTCAATATACGTCTCGTAAATAATCGGCGGAAATTTTTTGCCATTAATTTTGTCAATCTCGGCGTCGACTTTTTCAATCTCTACCATAAATCTTTCGCCATTTTTCAATCCCCTCCTATTTTTTATATTATTATACAATTTTTACACCAAAATTTTACACCAAAAGTCAATACCCGATTCAAAAATTTTTTGAAAATTAAAAAAACTTTTCAAAACCTCTTGACAACACAAAAATTACAGTGTATAATCAATTCATACTATTTTGGTATGATATAATTGAAAACGAGGGCTATTATGAGAATATCCACAAAAGGCAGATATGCCGTTCGCATTATGGCGGAACTTGCTCGCCACACAAATGGCAACATTTCAGTCGCCGAACTTTCAAAAAATCAAGAAATTTCAGCAAAATACATAGAAAAAATCATTTCGCTACTAACTAAAGCGAATTTAATCAGCAGTACACGAGGGGCGCAAGGAGGCTATCGACTTGCAAAATCGCCCAAGAAATGCACAGTCGCAGAAATTTTGCGAGCAACGGACGACTTGCCAAAACTTGTCCCTTGCCTAAACAGTTCGACCCCTTGCCCACGCAGAGAATTTTGCGACAGCGTGTCGTGTTGGGACAATTTAACTCAGCTAATTAACGACTACTTATCTAGCATTACGCTTGCTGATTTGATTGGCAAAAAATCTAGTTGATTTTGACTGTTTTTTAGCAAAATAAAATGCAGAAATTGGGGCTGAGATTCGCCTCCAAAAAGTTGAGATTTCTTGAATTTTTTAAAGCGGTAAAAATAGCAAAAAACCCAAAAAATTCGCAAAAATCACGAAAAAACACACAAAAAACGCAAAAAAACCACATTTTTTGCAGATTTTTGTCATTTTTCTTTAATTTTTAATCATACCATTTTAGTAGGATATAAAGGAGTTTATTATGATATATTTAGACAATGCTGGCACGACAAAAATGTCGCCCGAAGTGAAGTCGGCAATTGAGCCGTTTTTTGACGAAATTTATGGAAATGCGAGCAGTTTACACACAGCGGGACAGATTGCGCACGAGCATTTGGATAGCGCACGCAAGACAGTTGCGGACTGTATAAACGCCGAGCCTGACGAGATATTTTTTACATCGGGCGGAAGCGAAAGCGACAACTGGATTATCGATTCGGTGTGCAAATTTGCCAAAATTACAGGCAAAAATCACATAATTACGTCCGCTTTCGAGCATCACGCAATTCTAAACACGCTAAAAGCTAAGGAAAAAGAGGGTTTTGCGGTCACTTATTTGCCCGTTTACGAGAACGGAATAATTCACCTTGACGATTTGCGAAACGCAATCACCGACAAGACTTGCCTTGTAACGATTATGTTTGCGAATAACGAAATCGGTACAATTCAGCCCGTCGCCGAAATTGGTGAAATTTGCCACAAAAACGGGGTAATTTTCCACACTGACGGCGTTCAAGCGGTCGGACACTTGCCGATTGACGTGAGGGCGATGAATATTGACGCTTTGAGTATGTCGGGGCATAAATTTCACGCACCGAAAGGCGTTGGGGCGCTATATTGTCGCAAAGGTGTGCCACTTTTTAGCTTGATTTACGGCGGTTCGCAAGAGAAAAATCGCCGAGCTGGAACGGAAAATTTGCCAGGAATTGTAGGTTTGGCGACGGCGTTAAAAAATTCTGTTGCGGAAATGGACGAAGTTTGCGTTCGTGAAACGAAATTGCGTGACAAATTGTTTAGCGAGCTTGCAAAAATTCCGCATTCACGCATAAATGGGGACAAAAGTCGCCGTTTGCCCAACAATTTCAATATGTCTTTTGAGGGAATTGAGGGCGAAAGTTTGCTTTTGCTACTCGACGATGCGGGAATTTGCGGGTCAAGTGGTTCAGCTTGCACAAGCGGTTCGCTAGACCCGAGCCACGTTTTGCTTGCTATCGGCTTACCTCACGAAATCGCTCACGGAAGTTTACGGCTCACGCTCAGCAAATTCACAACCGAGCAAGAAATTGACAAAGTTATCGCAGTTTTACCCAAAATTGTGGAATATTTGCGTAAAATTAGTCCCGTTTGGGATAAATTACAAAAAGGAGAACAAAAATATGTTATACAGTGAAAAAGTTATGGAGCATTTTAGACACCCAAGAAATGTTGGAGAATTGCCCGACGCTGACGGAATCGGCGAAGTCGGTAACGCAAAATGTGGCGACATTATGCGAATGTATATCAAAGTCAAAGACGGCATAATTACCGACGTAAAATTTATGACTTTTGGTTGCGGAAGTGCGATTGCCACAAGCTCAATGGCGACCGAATTAATCAAGGGCAAGCCGATTTCCGAAGCGCTAGAACTTACCAATCAAGCAGTTGTGGAGGCGCTCGACGGACTACCTCCGCACAAAATTCACTGCTCAGTTTTAGCCGAAGAGTCGATAAAATCGGCAATAAAAGACTATTACGACAAAAACGGTATCCCTTATGACAAGGCGAAGTTTTGCCCAAGCGACTGCTGTTGTTGTCATCACGAATAAAAGCCAATTTTAAAGCCGAATTTTTTGCACAAAAAACACACAAAATCATCACTTTCCCGCTAAATTTTGTCACCTTCCCTACAATTTTTGTCACTATCCCCACAAAATACGCAAAATGCAAAATCTTCGCTTTTTTAAATTCACGGCGAAGTTTTGCCCGATTTTTAAGTGAATTTTACTGATTAAATTTGCTCAATCAAAGCGAATAAAATTACAGTTTTATGGTTAAGTTCGCTTACGTTTTAATAATTTTTTGATATTTTTTCAGATTTTTTTAGACATTTTTTATACGGCAAAAATCACTTTTTAAATCAAAAAAATCGCTTATAAATAAAGCGATTTTTTTTATATATTTATTAAAAAATGCACTAGAATTGCATTTTTTTACTCATTTTTATCATTTTTTTCGCATTTTTCACGCAAACTTTTTGCTTGATTGTGAAGCTTGTCCCAGCGAGCTTGCAAGCATTTTACAATGATAATGTAAGTGGCAACGGGCAGAACCAAAAAGAACGGCAAAATCTTCTCAATGGCAAAGAAATTCTCCAAAATTCCGCCAATGAGCGAAACGCACACGAGGTAACAAATCACCACAACCCACAAAAAACGTGGTCTTGGCTGATAGTAGATTTTCAGCTCCTTTTCGCTTAAGTTTGCGGGTTCGCCACGCTCATTTATTTCGCCCGCCGAATTTTTCGGTTTATCTTGCGTCGAATTTCCGTAAAAATTGTTGATTATTGTTGTTCCGCCCGTAGCGTTTTCCTGCGATTTTTCTTCTTCAACAACACCAGCCGAACCGCAATACGGACACGCATTATTTTGCGAATTATCCCACGTCGCACCACATTTTTCACACTTAATTTTTGCCATTTTGTTCCCAACTCCCTACTTGAATTTACTTAATTTTATCACATTTTTGCAAAAAAATCAATACTAAACACAATTTTTGTAAAGAAAAAGAGGGGTTTACCCTCAATTTTTGATTAATCTTGCTTTTTTCTAGTGCCGTTTGGCTTAACGACTTCAACTTTTTCATCCTCAGGAATCTTACTTTTACGCAATTCTCTCAGCGAAATAATCGCAAATCCCGAAAAACAGCACACGATGAAGAAGCAAATCGCCGTAGCAACCAAAAACGTGATGAACCCAACTTTTGCTTCCTTGTATGGCGGATAATTCATCATATTGTAGTCCGCATAGTCCATATTTATGCTTTTGGAACTTTGACTTAACACGCCATTTTCAACGGCAATACGAACTTCCGCCCCCGTAGGATAATTTTGGTTAATTTCGTCTTTCGAGTAAATCGCAGGGCTAACTCCATCAACCTGCCCCACTACACCCGATTCCGAAACAACCCTATAAGTAAAAGCGTATCTGCCCGTTTTTTTATCAAACTCAAGCCCTGTTACAGTACCTTTAAAATTAGCGAACGAATGCACCTCGGCATAATTAATCAATTCCAAACGCTCGTTGCGTTCCGATTGCAAAGCCCGATAATCAGCCCTAAACACGAGGCATAGCACCAAAATCGCCACAAAAACCACAAAAAACGCAATCGCCAACGCAAGATATGATAAAAATCTCTTCTTCGGCGACTGTCCAATAGCGCTATTTACATCTAGAAATTTCCCGCAATCTTCAGGCGAATCGGTTAACATAACCGCTTTTTCAAAATCTTCATTAGTCCCCATAAATCACCCTCCTAAACTACTATAATAGTATCAAATTTGCCGTCGTTTTGTCAAGCATAATGACAAAAAATAATTAATTTTATTCATAATTTATTCTTACTACACAAAAAATTTTGCACACGCCTAATTTTACCAATTCCCCAAACCGCCCGCAAAAACACTGAAAATTTGCGTTTTTTTGCGATTTTTTTGAGTTTTTTCGCAATTTTTCAACAATTTCCACTCGCAAATCAGTTTTTTACAATTTTTCTTTTGGCGAAGTTGTGAATTTTGTTTGCTTATTTTTATGCATTTTGTTATCATTATATCGGAGGTAAAAAATGGAAACGATTGTACTTATTTTATTGATTACCGCGATAGTTTCGGCGGTATGTTTTGTGACCTTTTCTAACGGTCAAAAAGGCTTACTATCCCTTTCGCTAAAAAGCGTTTCGAGTTTTCTTTTCACGTTTTTGGGACTGAGCATTTGCTACACGCAAGGGCTTACGCTTCCCGCAATGTTTATGGTGATGGGGCTTGTCGCAAGTTGCTTTGGCGACGTGATTTTGGGGCTACCTGATATGCCCGAAATGAGCAAAAAAGCAACCACTCTCACCCTAATCGGCGGACTAAGTTTTGCGGTGGCGCACATTTGCTATCTTACCGCAATGATAATGCTGTTCGGCTTCGCTTGGTGGGTAATTCTCGTTGCAGTCGCACTAGGGTTAATTTTCTTCTTTGGCAACAAATACCTTTGCAAACTCGATTACGGCAAACTAACCTACGGAATGCCTTTTTACTCGATTTTCGTGTCCCTTGTGGTCGCCGAAAGCATAATGTCTTTTGTCTCGGGTGCGGACATTTGGGGGAGCATAATGATTCTCATCGGGTTCGTGTTCTTCTGGATAAGCGACATAATTTTGATGGTAATTTACTTCGGCAACAACAAAAACCGCAACACTTTCTACTACTATTTCAATCTCGGATTTTATTACGCAGGGCAAATTCTCATCGCTTCGTCCCTACTATTTCTGCTATAAAAACCTCAAAAAACACAAAAAAAGCGTCGTTTTTTGGCATTTTTCACCAAAATTCAACGTTTTTTTATGCTGGGGGAAAATTCAATCCCCAAGCAAAAAACCGCTCTCAGCTCGTTTAAAACGCAAGAAAATTCACAAAGTTCTGTTTTTTTACTCAAAATCACTGCCCAAAAGCCCGATTATGTAGTCCAAAACTGCTTTTTGGTCGTCTTTTGTGTCAAGATAAATCAAATCTTTGTCAACGCAAAAATACCGATTGTTCTCGTCACGACGCCCAAAATCACCCCAATAATGCTCCGCTTTTTTGAGGTCCATTCCGTAAGTTTTGTCAAATTCTTGCTGGTGCTGTTGGATATTTTCCCAAATCGCTTTGGAATTAGACTGCCCGCCAAACCCCAGACAAATTATTCTGTCGTTTGGCTTCACAATTCGGAAAACACTCTCTATCGGAATTAACCCCGCATCAACAATGCTTTTTTGCTCCGTCAAAACTTCGTTCCACTCGGCAATTTTCGCAACATACTTTATCAAAGCATCGTTGCTCGTCAAAATCGCCGAATTTTTGCCAAGTTCCAGTGTTATTAGCGATTTTTTTATCGCATCGCAACTTATAATGTTGGAATTTGGATATTTTAATTTCATTTTTATCGCCAAAGTCGACTTCCCAGACCTCGGCACGCCCACAATATAAATCATAAACTTCCCACCTTTCAACCTATTATATCATAAAAAGCACCAAAACACCAAACTTTTCACCACAATTAAACAAAAAAAGTCCTAATTAAATATTAATTAGAACCCTTTTCTTGCGTCGCACACTCTTTTGCAACACTTTGCGCCTCAGCAACAATAGTTTCAGCCAAAGTTTTAGCCGTTGCGTCCGCCTCGATTTCCTTCAAACTCTTGCGATAAACATCACAATAACAGCAAACGCTCATCAACTCGTTCACGCTAATTTTCATCTCGCACACCTCTCTTATGTTAATTACGCTTATGATATCACACAACTTCAAATCTGTCAAGGGGTTATGCGAAATCTTTTTGCGAAATTTTTTACTGCCCGATTTTGCCAAAATGCAAGAATTTGTAACTATGTATGTATTTTTTGTAGACATACCTGCAAAATTCATCACATACCCGCAAAAATGTGCATTTTTACGATTTTGTAAAATTTTGAAAAAATAGCGAATTTTGTTTGTTAAAAAATTAGTTTTGGTGTATAATTAAGTTGTTATGAAAAGAATTACGAAGATTATTTGCACACTAGGTCCAGCAAGTAGCGACCTTGAGACGATGACCGCAATGTTTAACAGCGGAATGCTCGTTGCCCGCCTCAACATGAGTCACGGCACGCACGAAAGTCATCAAAAATTGATTGACACACTCGCCCCTTTACGCAAAAAAGGGCTTATGCTTATGATTGACACCAAAGGCCCCGAAATGCGTATTGGAACTTTCGCCGACGGTAGCATAACTCTCGTCGAGGGACAAAAATTCACGTTCACGACAAAGGAACTTGTCGGTAACCAAAACGAAGTTAGTTTGCGGTACAAAAATTTGGTGAACGAAGTTCATATTGGCGACAAAATTTACGCAAATAACGGTCTTATCGTGCTAAAAATCACCAAAGTGACCAAAACCGACATCGTTTGCGTGGTGGAATTCGGCGGAAAATTGAGCAATAATAAAAGCCTCAACGTTCCTGGCGTCGTTCCAAGCACGCCGTACATTTCGCCCGCCGACGAGTCGGATATCAAGTTTGCGCTGAAAAATAATGCCGATTATTTGGCGCTTTCGTTCGTGAGCAACCCGCAAAATGTCAACGACGTGCGCAACCTTGTCGAAAAATTGGGCAGCGACGACCCGCCTTTACTGATTTCCAAAATCGAAAACGCAAGCGGGGTTAATAAGGCGTCGGAAATTTTGGACGTAAGCGACGGGCTTATGGTCGCTCGTGGCGATTTGGGTGTGGAAATTCCGCTCTACAAAATTCCGCCTATCCAAAAGAAGCTGATTTCTCTCTGTAACGTGAAGAAAAAAATCTGCATCGTCGCCACCGAAATGCTGGAAAGTATGACGAATTCCACCCGCCCGACTCGTGCCGAAGTCAACGACGTCGCTTGCGCAGTCTATGAGGAAGCGACCGCAACTATGCTTTCGGGCGAAACCGCTGCGGGTATAAATCCCGTCCTTGTCGTGCAAACTATGAGGCAAATTATTGAAGAAATCGAGAAGCACATGTATCATATAAAATGCTAATTTTCGCAAAAAATTCAACAAAAATCCACAAAAATCAGCAAAAACACGCAAAAAATCAACTTTTTGTGTGTTTTTTTACTACTTTCCAAAACAAAATCGCACAAGAAATTACTTCCGCAAAAATAAATTTTTAACAAATTTGCAAAAAACTCTTGCAATTTCGCAAAAACTATGCTATACTAACAAAGTATCGCTTCAATATCTATGCCGAAGTGGCGAAATTGGCAGACGCATCAGACTCAAAATCTGACGAGAGCAATCTCATGCCGGTTCGAGTCCGGCCTTCGGCACCACTCAAAAACGACTTACCTAAGCCAAAAACTCGGGTTTTTGAACCAAAAAAAGTTCAATTACCCGAGTTTTTTTATAACTTTTACTTTATTATTAAGGCTTTTACCAAATAAGCGAATAATTATCGCATTCCCCCCCAAAAAAAACACAATTGAATCGGGCGTACTGTCAAAATTTTCAGGCAAATAATTTTTTTGGAGGGGTATTGCAGAAATCACTAATTTTCGCTATAAAATTAATAACTCTAATGCAAAAATTTGCTTTCTGGTGTGCGATATGCTAAACTAATTTGTAGACAAAAAGTGTTGAATTGTCACTTAAATGTAATGAGGTTATGGTGCAATAGGGTTACAAAGATGAAGTAAAAGGCAAAGAAATAATCGAAAAAAAAGTGAATTTACTGTCGATACGAAACAAACTAATGAGTGCGTTGCAAGTGAGGAAATTGCGCAAAATTCCAGCAAAAATCGCAACGCTAAGAGCAGTTCGGGACAAATTTTTACTCGCTTTAGGTCGAAGGAATTTTGGCAAAAGTGTTGGACTATTCCGTTCCCGCAATGGTGCGATTGTGATTTTTGTGCTTGCGATGATAATCAAAGGAATCGTGCCTTTCGGTAGCAAATCGCTTTCTGTAATCGACTACAATGAGGGTTTGGTGCCAGCATATACGACACTTTGGGACTTCTTGCATGGGCAAGAAAGTTTTTTTGCGACGTTCAATTTGGGAGCGGCGCACCAATGGAGGTCAAAAATGCGATTTTCAACTTTATGCAAATTGAACTCTCAAACGGTGAAAATGTAATTAGCATCAGTAATCAACCACAACTTCTTGTTCCTTGCGCACTTGTTACAATAATTGCGATTGTAATTTTCGTGCTGTGCGCTTGCCTCAATTGGCGATTCAAATTTAGTGAAAATAAGGTCATAATTTGGATCGGAGTTGGTGGCGCTTGTCTTGTTGTTTGCGTCGTCGGTGTGCTTGTTTACCTAAAACCGCTTTTTAGCACAGTTGTCACACTCTTCTCGTAAAATGCTTTGCTAAATCGCAAAAATCAAAATCTCTTCTCTAAAGTCTACGTGACTTTTGAGAGGAGATTCTTTTATTTCAACAATTCCAACGCAACTTCGCCAAAATCACACCCAGCCAACAAATTTCCCCGTCATTTTATTCCCACGCTTTCAAAATTCTTGCATAAAAAACACACCCCGAAATCTGCTGGGGTGCGTACAAAAAGTGTTGGCGGAGAGGGAGGGATTCGGACCCTCGCTACGGTTTCCCGTACTGCGTCCTTAGCAGGGACGTCCCTTCGGCCTCTTGGGTACCTCTCCAAAGACTCACAAATTTGAGCGGAAAAAATCGCTCTCCTTTTGTTAAGATAGTTGTATTATAGCACAAAGTGTGACGGTTGTCAACAATATGCTAGCAAAAATTTTTAAGTTTTTGCTTTGCGGTGTCGTTCGTTTGGCAATTCGCTTGCCGTTCCTTTAAAATTCGCACACACCACCCCGCCCCGCCACTTGACGACGAAGAAAGTTGCGGAAATTTGTAAAAATTCGTTGCAAAACGGTTGCCAAAAACGTGTTCGTGTGCTAAAATGTGGGGAGAATTTTAAGGAGAGGAAAATTATGACGACAGTTAGAGATTTACACAATACACATAAGGAATTAATGGAGTTAAAGGAGCAGTTGAGGACAAAGGAAGAGAATCTTTCGGCAGGAAATTATGCGGAAATTCGTGAAATTACTCACAAAATTAACGCAAAACAGCACCAAGTTGACGCATACAACGAGCTTTTTGTGATGAATTTGACGGATTTTGTCGAGGCGTTTCGTGACGTATCTATTTCTTGGGGGCTAACCGACGTGGAGCTTGTTGCCAAAAACACCGCAACTCGACAATGGACTTGCGAGCGACACACCGATTCGCAACAAAAAAGCTACACTATCCCGATTGAGTACGGGCTTAGCGTTCGCAACTGTAACGACAAGGGAAAGGCTTCAAAACCGCACTACATCAAGTTGCTTGATAGCGAATTTTATCTGGTGACGAACTACGACGAAGAAAAGGCGGACGTTGAAATCGCTAGAATTGAAGGCGGTGCGCTCAACCCAAAAAGGCTCAAAAATATCAAGATGAATTTGCTGACAAACCGAGATTTGCACGTCGCAAATTACCGCAACCCCGCCGAGTGCCACGCTTTTGGCGAAATGAATTCGGACGACATTTTGTGGCGCACTTTCGAATCACGAATTAACCGAATTTCAAGGGAGCGCAAGGCTGAAATTTCTGCGAAAATCGACTCGCTGGAGGACGAAAAGACGGTTTTTGCCAATCGTGATATCAATTCACTTTTGCGGGACAACGACGCAAACGGATTTTCCATGTCGCCCGATAACAAACCTTGCGAAATGACCCGCCAATAACTGCGTTATCGTTTGCAAACGACCGAAATTTTTGTAAAAAACGCAAAAAATCGCTTAAAATAGAAAAAATCAAAAAAATACCAAAAAATATAAAAGAAATCAGAAAAATACTAAAAAATACCCCCAAAAATACCAAAAAAATACTGAAAAATCATATTATTTACGATTTTTTGGTATTTTTTTGTTAATTTTTGCAGAATATCGCCCAGCAAAGTGTTGTTGGTATTGACATATTAATCGCAATATGATACAATAAAAACAGAATTCGCTTTTGTAAAAGTGGGAGGAGTCAGTTTTTTGCAAATTGTGGATTTTTTAGTCTTAGTGAAACACAGTTTTTGCGTAAAAACGGGCAAAAATTACGCAATTAGACGGGTTTTGCGAGATAAATTTAGACAAAAATTGGAATTAAAGGAGAAAAGCAAATGCTAAGTGTAAGAAATTTGGTCAAGACTTACAAGAGCAAAAGCGCCGATACGGTCTACGCTTTGAACAACGTCAGCATTGATTTTGCTAGCAAGGGTTTCGTGTTTTTGCTCGGAAAATCTGGTAGTGGTAAGTCTACCCTTCTAAACACAATCGGCGGACTTGACAAGTTTGATTCGGGCGAGATTATCATCAAAGGCAGGTCGTCCAAGACTTTTTCTGAGAGCGATTTTGACAGCTACAGAAACACTTTTATCGGTTTCATTTTCCAAGAATACAACATTTTGGAGAATTTCACCGTTGAGAAAAACCTAGAGCTTGCGCTAGAACTTCAGGGCAAAAAAGTTTCGCACGAAGAAGTCAACAGACTGCTCGAGCAAGTCGATATGCTCAAATACGCAAAACGCAAGCCAAACGAACTTTCGGGCGGTCAAAAACAGCGTGTTGCGATTGCAAGGGCATTGATTAAGAACCCTGAAATCATTATGGCGGACGAGCCAACGGGGGCGCTTGACAGTAACACTGGTAAGCAAGTTATGGACACTCTGAAAAAATTGTCCAAGACAAAACTCGTCATCGTGGTGTCGCACGATAGAGAATTCGCCGAGATTTACGGCGACAGAATTATTGAACTGAAAGACGGCAACATAATTAGCGACGTGACCAAAAAGGAAATTCAAACCACCCAAACACAATCGGGCATAAAGGTCATCGACGACGAAATTCTTTATATCAAAAAGGGTCAAGACGTCAGCACTGCCGATATGCAAAAACTCGCTTATTTCATCTCGAAAAAGGCAAAAACGTCGGACACTTTCATCTCGTTTGACGAAAACGCTAACAAGAAACTGAAAGAGGGCGCAAAAATCACCGATGACGGCAACAGAGAGAAATTTGTTGACACGACGGCGGGCGATATCGATAGACAGGAATACAACCCAAAAAGCCTCAAGCTGATTAAATCAAAACTGAAATTTTCCGATTCGTTCAAAATGGGCGCAAGTTCGCTCAAATACAAGGTCGGCAAGCTGATTTTTACGATTTTGCTGTCATTTTTCGCCTTTACGGTGTTCGGCGTCTTTGACTCGCTTGCGTGCTGGGACAGAGGAACATCCGTTTACGAAGCTATGCAAATGACGGGACAAAAAGCCCTCGCTATGCAAAAGGAAGAAAAAGCCGATTACGGTAACAATCAACTTTCCGCAACGGAAGAAGATTTGAAATATTTCCGAGAAAAATATAGCAACTACGCTTTTGTCGGCGCTGTTGGTGGTTCGTCAAGGTACATTTCGCCGAAAACTATCAGCTACATTTACGACACCGACGCCACGTCGGACAACGGGCGTATGTTCAAGACTTTTAACAACGATTACAAGAGCATTTTTCTCGGCACATACGCAAATGTGACCAGCGAACAAATTGACAAACTCAACTTTACGCTAAAAGGAAATCTTCCCGCAAGCGAATACGAGATTGCGATTCCTAAGCACGTTGCAAAAAATATGATTCTCGGCTCGACGGAGAATTCCAACTTCCCTACTCCGCTGACTGAGGACACAATTATCGGTAAATATATCACAATTCAAGACTGGAACGCACCTTTTAGCAATAACCAAAGGTTCAAAATCGTTGGTATCGTGGACGACAAAATGACGTTTGACAAATATGAGAAAATGTCAGACGAAGAAATGCAAAAAGCGGGCGCTCAAAACGTCCTTTGCAAGAGTTGGGCGACGGTGTCTTATGTCCACAAATCAATCGTTGACAAACTGATTGAAAATAGTCAAGATAATATTTACGGCTACGTTTTTGACTCGACGAAAGAGTATAATCACCAAATTTACAAGGGAAATGTCTACACTGCTACAGATTGCTTGGACGAAGTTGAGAGCGGTATGACGGCGCTACAATATACTTCTTACAACTATTATCAAAACAACAACAAAGAATATTTCGTTCAACTTTCAGCGGATTTCGGCACATTGTATATGATTTATGCCCAAAATTGTTACTACCAAATTAGTAGTATTCAAAATAGCGGTTCGGGTTACGTGTATGACGACGTTAGCAAATACATTTATGGCGAAGATTCTTCTGGCGAATACGTTTCGCCTACAGAATTTGCAAAAACCTACCCGCTCGGCACAAACGGAATTCCGACAGGGTTTACGCAAACAACAAACGCTAAACAAAATGCGTTGAATTTGGTTCTCGTAAAGCAAAAAATCACATACATTAAGAGCGGTTACATTAATGCGGACGGCACGCTCAAAACTTTGGGCGCTGACGAAGTGATTTTGGGTTCGAGAATGTTCGATGACGATATCGAGACAATCAAAAGCAAGATTGCTAGCGGAACTTGTACCTACCAAATTTACAGAAGTTACTACTACGAGGGTTCTTCGCAACAACCTGTAGAGACGCTTAAGGTTGTCGGCTTACTCGACGATTCGTCATACTACAGTTCATCCACCAAGAATCTAAAACTTATCGTGTCAAGCGAAACCGAAACCGCCATTAAAAGTTGCTTCGGTTCGTACTGCTTGATTTTGTCCAACTTAAACGGCACAAACACTGACTCAAAACTCGTACGGGAATGCGAAACGTTCAATTCCACTGGGATAAAATTCACGCTCCAAAACGAAGCAACGCAGACGCTTGATATGTTTAACAGCATAATCACGCAAACCGTAAAGGCGCTTGTGTATGTTGCGATTGTGTTCGCAGTGTTCGCTGCGTTCCTTTTGATGAACTTCATTTCAACGTCGATTTCCCACAAAAAGCGTGAAATCGGTGTTTTGCGGGCTTTGGGTGCAAGAGGTAGCGACGTTTTTGGAATTTTCTTCAACGAATCGCTCATCATTGCGTTCATTAACTTCGTGTTGTCGGCAATCGCCACATTTATCACTTGCGGACTGATTAATCAAGCGATTATCAAGGGGCTTGGCGTGACAATTGCGCTTGCTAGCGTCGGCTTGCGTCAAATTCTGCTTCTGCTGTGCGTGAGTGTCGGCTCAGCGTTCTTGGCAAGCTTCATCCCAACGATGAAAATTTCTAGGAAAAAGCCTATCGACGCAATCAACAATCGTTAAAAATACGAAAACTCAACAAAATTGCAGACCGAAAAGGTTTGCAATTTTTGTTTTGCCGACCGCCCTAGTCGACTTTGACCTTGAAAGTAACAGTAATTTCGTCGTTCGGGGCGAGATTCTTGAGTGCGAACCCAACATTTGTGTCGTAATCAGGCTGGCTGACGCCGTCAATCGTCACGCTATTTGCAACAAAAGTCGTCCCGCTAGGCGTCGGGTCGGTAAAAAACAGGTCGGTGTTGGTAAAACTTCCGCCGTTGCTGATGACGATTGTATAGGTCAGCTCCTCGCCCGAAATTGCCACCTTGCTAGCGGATTTGTTAAGCCAAATTTCGTTATCCAAAATGTCGATTGCCACCTCGTTTGATGTCAAATTAAAGTCCTTCGATTCGAGATTTACGGTGATTTTTGTGCTATTTTTGACGGCAGAGGTTTCGGGGTATTGGCTGATTTTTATGTTGTAAGAAATCGTGACGCTCGCCCCCGAACCGTCCAGCGTAACAGGTGCGGTAAAACTAGCAATCGGGTCAAAATCTTCGTGAATTTCAGTGCCGATTTTGAGCGAACCCGCCACAAAACTCGCCCCCGCCGTCAATTCGTCCTTGTAAACAAAATCTTCAATCGTCAACTCAGTGTTGTTGGTAATCATCGTCGTGACGGTGATTTCATCGTTCGGGAGCGCCCAATTTTTGCTCGCCGTCTTTTCGATTTTCAGGTCAGTGGTAAGGTTGCTTGTCAGACTAACATTACTATTATTTGTGACCGAAATTTCCTCGCCCGCAGAATTGCTAAATTTTGAAGTCAGAGTCGCCTTGTTTGAAATTGCCATATTTTTCTCCTATTTTATTGTATTTAATTGCGTTAAAAAGGTGCAAGTTCTAATTTTGTAAAATTTAAGGGACTTTCTCGCTATCGAAAATTCCCAAAACTCAAAATTTGGGGGTTGACAGCGTCACGATTCTATGGTATAATACTAAAAAGTTAAAGGGGCATTTGGTATTTATGAACAACGAGGAGTTTTTGTTGGAAGAATTAGTCAAAAAAAGCGCCAAACGTGACAAAATCGGCGAGTATGTTGATTCGCTTGGCGGTCACTTTGAGAAAATTCGTGTAAAGCTCGAGGAAATCGGGAGGGACGTAGATGACCCTGGCTTGCTGACTTGCTTGTACTTCCATCATCTTCGGAAAAAGGGCGAAAATTATCGCAGTGAAATCGTGCGTTACGACATTTTATACGACGCACTTGATTGCGAGTGTGAGAATTTGGAGCGGAAACTTGCCAAAATTCATCAAGAGAATACAAACGAGCAAACCGAGTCCGCTAGCAAAATCGCAGAAACTTCGCCCGAAGAAAGTGCTTGCGAATCGGAATCTATGGAAAGGGGTCAATAATTTGCGACAATTTTGCAAATTTTGTGAGGTGTTTTATGGAAGAAAATAGCAACGAAATTGGTAACGGCATTTGCAAAGTAGCGCCGAGCAACTTTATTCTCGACCGAGTTTACAGTCACAAAGCGGCTGTTGGTTCCGCAATTTTTGGCGGTCTTATCGGCATTTTTATTAGCGCTGGGGTTGAGCAAGGAGTCGTCGCAAACTACCTAACCCGCCCCGAAAATGCGGGGAAATTGCAGGACTTGTTTAACCAAACGGGGTTCGATTCGACGCAAGAATTGGCGCATTATTTGATTTACAATTCTGAAATCGGACACGCTTTGTTTACAAGTTGCGGTGCAAGGTTGTATTGTGCGGAAGTCAGTGCGGGAATTGTCGGCACGACGGCGCTTGCTTGCTTCTCGCTTTATGCGGGGTTGCCACCGCTTTACAAGAAAATTACCGCACGCAAAGAGAGAAAAGCGGAGCAAAAACGCAAAATTTCCGCACAAGAAAGCACGCAATCGGCTTGCGTTAGCGAAAAAACGGAAGACACTTGCGAGCAAACCGAGTCCGCTAGCGAAATCGCTAGTGAAGAGCAATTGCAAAAATAAAACGGCGAGAAAATCGCTTAAAATTTGAATTTATGAGGTATTTATGGAAAATTTAGAGAATTTGACTGACGAATTTTATAACAAAGAAATTTTGCGGGTGCAAGCGTTCAAGCGCTACAGCAAATATCAAAAAATTGTGGAGAAACTGAAGCCAGCTGAAAATTGCGAGTACGAGCCTAGCAAGTCGGAATTGGCACTTTGGGGCGGTGCGTTTACCATACTTAACGGAATGCTTGGGCTAACTTTGTGCGAAGCTTTCAAACGCTCGTTCATTTCGCACTACTTATCAAAGCCCGAAAATGCCGAAAAACTGCAAGAGTTGTATTCGCAAACGGGGTTCGATTCTATTCGTGAACTGTCCTCCTACTTAATGGGCAACGACGGTGTCGCACGAGTTTTATTTGAGAATTGCGGTGCTAGAGAATATTTTTTGCATAACGCAGTGGGAATCGGCGGTGCGTTTGCAGTGCTAGGTTGCGCCTATGTTTGCGCTCCGCCCGCCTACAAGAAAATCAAGTCCCGTAGGTACGAGAGCGCTTGCAAAAAATTAGCCGAAGCCGAAGCCGAATACACTAAGCTAAATAAAGACTGCGAATTTTTGCAAACCAAAATCGAGGACACAGTTTACAAAAGCTGGACTGAGGACAATCACTGGCGAGATTCTTCTTCCGCCACACACGACGGTTTTGAACGCAACTAAATTTGCGACTAAGTGACATATTTTTGCGGGTATCCCCCCTATTTTTGCGGGATACCCGCATTTTTTTGTTAATTTAACAACAGCGGACACAATTCGATTGCAACAAAAAAAGAACCCCACAAAACACTAAAGCGAACCCAAAAGACTCACCGTCTCTGGATTCGCCCTAGCATTAGTAAGGTTCTTTTATAACTAAAAGCCCATTAAATTATCAATCATATATCATACTTAAGCAGTAACACTTTCAAATACAGTAACTTGAATAGCAAAGTAGTAAGTTACATTTTCGATTACGCACTTAAATACAATCGTGTCGCCATCCTTGTACTTAGACAAGTCAGCCTTAAGGTTTACAGCGTCGTTCTTTGTCAAAGTTACCGCAGTACCTTGCGAGCCGTCAATCTTGTTAGGAGTAACACTTGCAGATACTGTTATAGTAGGTTCTGCTTTAGTCTTGTCGATAGTTACAGTAGCGTCATCGCTCAACGTTGCAGAAACTACAGGGTTGTCGGTTTCGTCGTATACGTAAATAGCTTGTTCGTAAGCTTTACCAAGATATGCAATGCTGATTACTTGATAACCAGTCTTGTTTGCGTCGTAGCCCTTAATCGTCAATACAGCATCGTCACCCTCACAGCTTTCTTTTACAATCGCGATAGCGTCTTTTTCATTGTCACCATAAGTTGTGTATACGTAGGACAAGCCAGCCTCATACAACTCGTCGTCACCCTTTTTAACGCTTACCAAAGTTTGCGTAACTACTTCCGTTCCATTTACCTTACCAACAGTACATGACCTAACTTGATTCTCAGGCAAGTCGTCTTCAGTTGCCACAACAGTATAAGTTACAGTCTTGGACTCTTCTTTAGTACCATTCATATATTTAATAGTAAATGTACCTGTACCAAGCTTGCTTGTGTCAACGCCTTCAATACTCTTAATCTCAAAATCTTTATCAAATTGAGCGTTTCCGTTGGCATCAACAATGTAGAAGCCTACACCTAAGTTAGTCTTGTCAACTGTTTTGCCCTTTTCGAAATAGTAGTCTGTCGCATAAGTAGGGAATACGTTAGAAAAACTCATTGCGTTTGTAAGCTCAAAAAGCTCTTTTGCAGTCATTACCCTAGCAACTGTACCCTCTTCAAGACGGGTTGCACCCTCTTTGTAAAGAATTTGTATTTCACTTGTAGCCTCAGAACTTTCTTCGGTAGTTCCGCTAACCTCTTGGCTCTCCTCGTCGTCGGCTATATCGAGATAAAAGCTTCCGGCAGAACCGCTAGCAGTTGCGTCAGCACTTCCAGTAAAGTCTGGCATAGAAGAAACAAAGCTAAACATCATATAAGAATCGGTGAACGAAATTGAAGCCTTAAGCATTTTCTCAAGAACAGCCTTGAACATTTCAGTAGTTATTTCCTCTGTGCCAGTCGTCTCGATTTCATTTACAGGAATCGGATGCCCCATAAACACATATGAACCACCTTGCATTAGGTCGTCAAGATTGTCTACAGTAACAGACTTTACTGAATTGTCCTTGTTGATAAATAGCGACCCCGTAAGTGAAGCCGAATTTAACGTTGAACCGTAATCAGACACTTGTGTAAAGGTGAACTTACCGTCTTTTTGCAACTTAACCGACGAGGTCACCTTAGCACAAACTGATTCTCCCTCATAACATTCGTTTGAGTACGTACCAGCTACCTGGCTTGCGTAATTCACATCAGTGTCGTTATTTTTGGAACATCCCGTAAAGGCGAAAACGCATGGAACAGCCAAGCACATAGTGAACATCGCAGTCAAAAATTTTCTCATAAATTCCTCCATAGTTAATTTCGCTCTAAAATTGAGCTATGGCAATCATACCAAATCCCGCCATAAAAGTCAAGCAAATTGACACGCAAAAACAAAAAACATTTTACTGCGAAACAACCCGCTCGGACTTTCGACCGCTCCGAGTAAATTCTATGCAGTAAAATGCTTAAAAATTCGCAAAATTCGACCGATTCGCCGAAATTCCGCTTAAATTATGATATTCAAAATCTTGTTTGGCACGTAAACGACCTTTTTAATCACAGCCCCTTGCAGTTGAGCGAGAATTTTCTGCGCCTGCGCCACAACTTCGTCTTGCGAACTGTCACGAACGACGGACATAAGCGTCTTCATTTTGCCGTTAATTTGAACAGGCAAACTAATCGTATCGTCCAAGCATTTCGCCTCATCAAAAGTTGGGAAAACTGCGTCCAAAATTTGCGTGCCGAACAAATTAAAGTACAATTCGCTCGTAATGTGCGGAGCAAGAGGGTTGAGCATAATTAGGAAATTTTTGTACTCAAGTCTGGACAGTTTGCCCGAATTTTGTATAGAATTCAGCAATTCCATAAGCCCCGCAACGATTGTGTTGTGCGAAAATTCGTCGTAATCACGAGTGATTTTTTTGATAGTTTTGTTAAAAGCGACTTCGTTTTCAGGCAAATACTCCTCGCTGTCAACCAAAATTTCTTGTAGCCCCCAAACACGAGATAAGAACCTATTCACGCCCGTAATTCCCGTATCCGACCAAGGTGTCGCCTTGGAATACTCGCCCATAAATGCCAAAAATGTCCGCAAAGCGTCCGCCCCGTATTTCGCAATTTCATCAAGCGGGTCAACCGAAGTGCCTTTGCTTTTGCTCATTTTCGAACCGTCGGGAGCAAGCATTAAGCCACAGCAAATTCGCTTTTTGAAAGGGATTTTGTATGGCACAACCCCGATATCGTAAAGGAACAAATGCCAAAATTGTGCATAAATCATATGCCTTGTCACATGCTCAAAGCCCCCTGTGTAGAGGTCAACCGAATTCCAGTATTTCATCTTGTCTTGCGAAGCAAGTTCTGTATCGTTGTGAGCGTCCATAAACCTTAGCCAGTACCAACTCGAACCCGCCCAATTCGGCATTGTGTCCGCCTCACGATGAGCGTCGCAGTTGCACTTCGGACACTTCACGTTTATCCAATCGGTCGCCCGAGAAAGCGGACTGTCGCCGTTCGCATTTGGACTATAATCAGCGACAACAGGCAATTCAAGAGGCAAATCGCTCGTGTTAAGAGGCACAATACCGCAATTTTTACAGTTGATTATCGGGAACGGCTCGCCCCAATAACGCTGACGGTTGAATGCCCAGTCCTGCATTTTGTAGTTGACTTGCTTTTTGCCCTTGCCGATTTCCTCCAAGAAAGCGAGAATTTTCTGCTTAGCGTCGGCGATATTCATACCGTCAATTAACGGGCTGTTGATATGCTCCGAATCGCCCACAAGAGCGGTCTTGGAAATATCCCCCGCCAGAACTTGCACAATTTTTTCGTCGTGCTTTTTGGCAAATTCGTAATCACGCTCATCGTGTGCGGGAACAGCCATAACCGCCCCCGAACCGTACCCCATAACGACATAATCTGCCACATAAATCGGCACTTTCGCATTATTTATCGGGTTAATTGCGAACAGCCCGCCGATTTTCACACCCGATTTATCCTTGTTAATTTGCGTGCGCTCGAATTGAGTTTTCCGCTTCACACTCTCGATATATTCACAAATTTCAGCGTAATTCGTGATTTCGGAGCGGTATTTTTCTATCAAAGGATGTTCGGGAGCAATCGCAAGATAGGTCACCCCGTAAATCGTGTCGCACCTCGTCGTGAACACTTCAAGCGAATCAGCCTTGCCCTGCAAATCAAAAACGACTTTCGCCCCCTCGCTCCGCCCAATCCAGTTGCGCTGTGCGATTTTCACATTTTCGGGATAGTCCACCTCGTCCAAAAGTTCCAGCATTTTGTCAGCGTAAGCGGTAATTTTGAGAAACCAAACATCACGCTCCCGCTGTTCCACTTCCGAACCACACCTATCGCAAATTCCGTTTTGCGAATCTTCGTTAGAAAGCGTTGACTGACACTTCGGGCAGAAATTCACAACCGCCTTGCTTTTGTACGCAAGCCCGTTTTCGAGCAATTTCAAGAAAATAAACTGCGTCCACTTGTAGTAACTCGGGTCGGTCGTGCTAACTTCCCTTGTCCAATCGTATGACAGCCCCAATTTAATCAGCTGGTTCTTGAAGCGAACAATGTTGTTATCCGTACAAACTCGAGGGTCCATACCCATTTTTATCGCATAATTCTCGGTCGGCAACCCGAAAGCGTCCCAGCCAATCGGTTGCATAACGTTGTAGCCCCTAAAACGCTTGTATCTCGCATTAATATCCGCCATAACATAGCACTTTGCGTTGCCCATATGAATCCCCTTTGCCGTAGGGCCAGGAAATTCAGACAGCGCATAATATTTGTTCGGCTTGCCCTCTTGCACCGTAAATGAACCATTTTCAACCCAAAAATTCTGCCATTTTTCTTCAATTTTCTTAAAATCGTAAGATGCCATAAAAACTCCTTAAAAATAAATCGCATAAATTCTAGCATTTTCTCGTCCAAAAGTCAAGTTTTTTCGATAAACAAAACACCCCAAACCGCTTGACAAACGCCCCCGCATACGCTATAATTTATTTTATCGTGGAAAGGTGACAGAGCGGTTGAATGTGCCGGCCTCGAAATTCGGTATGCCGAAAGGCATCGAGGGTTCGAACCCCTCCCTTTCCGCCAATTCCCACAAAACAGTACGCAACCCCCATTTTAGCGGGCTTGCGTGCTTTTCTTTTTGCCAAAATATACAAGATAATATACAAGATAATATACAAGATGTTGACATTTGCTTGCATTTGGGTTATAATAGTATTATTAAGTTAGGGGGCTGAAATGGAGAAATATATTCCGCCATATGAAATTACTGACGAAATGCTGGAGCAGGTCGCCGAAATTACGGAAAAATTGGGCAAACTCTCGAGCGTTAACGAATTGGAGAAACTACCCAGACTTCGCAGAGTTAGTAGAATCAAATCTATTCATTCTTCGCTTGCGATTGAGAACAACACGCTGTCGATTGAGCAAGTCACCGCAGTTATCAACGGGAAGCGGGTTTTGGCTCCGCATAAGGATATTGAGGAAGTCCGCAACACGTTTTCCGCTTATGAAAAATTAACCGAAATCGACCCATTTAGCATTGATGATTTGCTGAAAATTCATAAAATTATGATGGACGGTCTCGTGCGTGATGCGGGGCAAATTCGCTCAGGTCAAGTCGGAGTTTACAGTCAAGACGACAAAGTCGTTCATCTCGCTCCGCCCGCCGAATTCGTGCCAGAACAGTTGACGCAACTTTTTGCGTGGGTGAAAAATAGCACCGCAAATATGCTGATTAAGTCTAGCGTTTTTCACTATGAATTCGAGTTTATTCACCCGTTTAACGACGGCAACGGGCGAACGGGCAGGCTGTGGCAAACCACCCTACTTGCCAAGTGGAAGCCGATTTTTGCGTGGATACCGATTGAAAGCATTATAAAGGACAATCAAGAAAATTACTACCGAGCAATCACACTGTCCACGAGTCAAGGCAAGTCGAATATCTTCATTGAATTTATGCTACAAGCGATTAACGAGGCAATCAAAAATATCCTCGCCGACACTCAAAATCACCGCAACCATATAAGCGAGCAAATCACGAAACTTTTAAAAGTTATTGAAAGTTATCCGCAATCGGCAACCGAACTTATGGCCAAATTGAACCTAAAATCTCGCTTGGGCTTTAGGAAAAACTACTTGCAACCCGCCCTTGATTTAGGACTAATAAAAATGACCGAACCCGATAAACCAACTAGCAAAAATCAAAAATACTTCAAACTTTAAAACATAAAACAACTCGCAAAAAATCACACAAAAAATACAGAAAAAATATAAAAAATACCAAAATATACAAAAATATACAAAAATATACAAAAAGATACAAGAAATTACAAATAAATACTAATAAATAAAAGAAAATACAGAAAATTACGGAAAAATATAAAAAATAAAAAAATACGGAAAAATACGGAAAAATACAAAAAATTCTCAATTTAATGAGAATTTTGCGAATTTTTGAGTATTTTATCTTGACATTTCTACTTCTTGCGAAGTTGCGCAGTTCGTTGAGTTTCGCTTTTCGGGTGGGAACACGTCGATTACTTTCCCGCAACAAGGATGAAAATTACGATTTTCATACACGAGCCAAAGCACATTGACGTCTTTTAGGTCGCTTTTCGGCTCAATACCAGGGTAGCCGTCCGTAAAGACGATTTTGTTGACTTCTTTTTTGCTCGAAAACGCACGAACGGCGCTATCCATATTCGTGCCACGCCCGACATCACGAATTTTGACTTTGTCAATATCCCGCTCGGTTTTGATTTCTTGGAATTCCTTTGTCGCCTCGTTCCCAAAAAAGCCGATTTTCAGCTTCGATTCCCTTACAATCGGCTTTAATTGGCGCAAAAACGAACGCACTAAATCGTCCGTCACCGACCCCGAAACGTCAATCATAACCTCAGTTTCGGCCTCGTCCTCCACGTCCTCCTCGTCTAGCCGATAAGCGTAATTATTCTCAGCAATCGCCTTGCGTTGTGACCAAACGACTTCCGCCCGCTCAATCTCCCGCCGAAGCAACAACCTCCAATCTACAACGGGCTTTTCCTCACCGATTTCGCCCAAATTTCCCCGAAAATCACCCATACCAGCGCCCGTTTCACTACGCAATTTGCCCAAATCCTCTTGCGCCCGCTGTCGCCGTTCTTGACGATTTTTGTTGAATTCCTCCCGCTCGTCAAATTCCTCTTGCTCTTGATAATCATCTTGCGGTTTACTGTTCTGCGGGGTGTTTTGTGGGGTGTTTTGCGACGGATTTTTGTCAAAATTCGGCTTAAAATCGCCAGACTGCTCGCCTTGTTGCTCACTATCCTCTTTCGCCTCACCCCACAAAGTGTGGTCGTCGCTCGATTGCATATTGGAGAATTTTTGCGGGTTGGTTTTTTGCTCGCTCAGTAATTTGTCATAAAATTCCTCCGCCGTATACTTCAATGCTTCGGGCATATTGATATAGCCCTTTCTAATTGTGAAGCCGTCCCGCTCCAAATTTGCGTTAATTATAGCGTCGGTTGCAATATTCCACAAATGCGGGTCACGACGTTGCCCGTTTTTGTCCACAATTCTATCCATATGCCTAAATTTCACGTGCATTAATTCGTGCGCAACAATAAACAGCTGTTCGTCCTCCGTCAATCCCGCAATAAAATCGGGGTCAAAAAAGATGTTTTTGCCGTCAGTTGAAGCGGTGCGAAAGGGCAAATTCGTCCGATAACACAATTCCGCTCCCGCAATTTGCGACGCAAAGCGAGGATACCGAATTATCATCATTTTTTTGATTTTGCGCAAAAGCTTTTCGTCATACATAACTCACCTCTAAAAGCACACAACGGCGAAATGGAATAGGTCAGGCGAAATTTTCTTAAGCGATTTTTTGTCCTTGACAGTAAAAATTATTATGCAATTATCGGGCAATTCGTAGCCGTTAAATTCCCTATCTTTTACAAGTCCCACGTAGCGATTTTGCGATTCGATAGGCTCTTTGTCAATCTCAGTTATCACGAAAAAGCAAAGCTCGTTCGTTTCGCATTTTTGGTCAATTACGTCCGCAAAAGGAGGTCTACCCGCTAGCAAAAAGTCGTCTTTTACGCCCGCTTTCATAATAACAACAGGCGATAATTCGGTGAAATCGTCGTCTTGATTTATCACCACACAAGTTGCTTTGGAATATCGTTGAAACTTTATCAATTCTTTTAGCATTTTTCCGCCCCCTCGCTCGTTTTTGTTCGCTCCATTTCACGCAGTTCGGCAATTTGCTCCATACGTTCGGCGTTGGTGCCTGCCCAATAAATATCGTAAATTTGCACATATTCGGGGTCGCAGTGCTGACGCACAAAATCTCTGCACGCCGAAACTTCCTCAGGTGAAGCGCCCAAAAGCCCCGCCATTGCGCCGAATTTCTCGCTAATATTGTGTGGCAAATCTTCTTCGGAATACTTCCCGCTCAAAACCTCCTCGACAGACAAAGTCGGGTGGTTATAGAAGTCGAAAAACTCGCTCGCCCACTCATCACGCAACTTCGAGCCGATAGACGTTTGTAGCAAATTTTCCACGTCCTTGCCCACAAGCCGCCCGCTCGTCAAATCGTCCTCAAAAGAGTAAAGCATATTCGAAATCGATTCCCAGCCACGAGGGTCGTTTGTCCGTCCACGACAGCCATTTTTGTCAATATGCAATTCAGCAACCTCTGGCTCCTCGTAAAAATAGCCGATATCCTTGAGTTTGTCGCTGTAGCCATTTTCTTGGTACTTCGAAAAAACGTACCCAATAACTGCGGGATGAATTTTATTCGGCACAGCGAATTCGCTTAGCCACTCGCTAACTTTTGGCTCCATATCCAAAATGTGATCAAACCTCTTCTCGAGCGGTTCCGCCAAATCTTCCGCCACGAGCGAATACTTCTTTTGGTTGCCCGTCGCCACAACAACGGTGTTTGCGGGAAGTTTCAACCCCTTGCCCGTCTCCACGATTTTGTTCAGCACTAGCGTGTAAACTAGCGACTGAACAGCGGGTTTGACGTTCAGCAATTCGTCTAGCAAAATGACGACTTTCCCGTCCGCCGTTTTGGAGCGCTCGTAAATCGTCTCGGACAAATCAAACAGATTTTGGATATTTTCCGAAATCAACTTGCGTTCCTCGTCCGTCGCACACGCCAAAATCGCCTGCTTGGCAAAATTAGGCGGAATCACTTGTCCCGTTTGCAAATTCATCGAACCTACGACTTTTTCGGGGAACATATTGTTTGTAAGTTTTATATAAATCAAATCAGGATACAACTGCTTAAGTCTTGCCGTCTTACCGATTCCCGACGGCCCACGCAACAAAACGGACTGCCCCGAATCCACCCAGTTTTGAATTATTTCGGTATCCGTCATTTGCCTACGGTACTTAACAGGTGTGCGGTCGGGGTTCATTTTCGCAATTTTGCTTTTGCGTCCATCGTACTCTTGCGACACATTTCTTGTCAAATGCTTTTCGTCAACACTAAACGCTTCTTGAATAAAACCCTTTCCTCTACAATCTCCGCCGATATTCATTTGAATACCATACCCGCTCGCTTGAGACGTAACAATACACCCCACGTTTATCCCGTTTAAATAACTTCGAATAGTGCTGTATGCCCAAATATCTTTGTAATACGCTATAGTTTCTTTGTCAACGTTAGAGTTAGGCGATATATTAAAAGGCACCGTACCCGTCAAAACGCTCTCCGACATCAATCGCATTTTCGTCGCTGTCCCTTTTCCCTCAGGGTTTATTGAGGTGGGCAATTCGTCCCAGTTTATAATCTTCCATTTTATCGGTTCGACCTTAAACCACTGATACGCAACCGGAGCGCCTTTTGCAATAAATCGCCCTTGTACTTTAGGCACTCTGACATATTTTTCCCCTTTATAATCGTATTCAACATTTTTATCAAAATCGCACATACTGATTCTGTATCTTCCCAAATAACTCTTGCCCGTAGGTTGTACCAAACAAGCGGAATGAAGGTCTTCCATTAAACTGCTATCAGGAATTTCAGTTTGGGGATATTCGCCAAATTCTATTGTGTGATAATTTGCGTCTCGAGGTTGAGAAATTTTACCAAACAATTCCCACCGCTTTTTCGCTTCAACCACTGCGCCAACATCTAGCGCCATAACAGGACAAAGCCCAAGCCCAACATCTTTGACATTGGGGGTGCCGTATTCCCGAGCAAAACCTGTAACCCCACCCCCCAAATCATAAGGAATAGTCAAAGCACACCAATAAGGCGCAAATGCTTGATTCTTGCTATTTATTCTTAGCACAGAGCCGTTTGCCAAACTGTAACCATTAACCTTTGCGGGAAATTCATACGAAAATTCCCCATAGCGATCGCAACAAATAAGGTCATCCGTTTCTATTTCTACCGTCTTCCCGTTTCGTAAATACGTCTCCTTTGTTGTCGCTTTGACAATAAACTTCGACAAATCAACTTTAGCCATAAATATCTCCTAAATTAGTTCGTATAAATTCGCCCCGAAATCAAGCGAAAATCTAATTTCCCGTCGTAGACTCGGTCACCATTACGCAAAAATCGCTTTTTTCGGTGTAATAAGCTGGACGAACCATCATATACATAACTGTGTAAGTTTCGCCGTCGATAGTGACTTTTACCTCGTGACCGAGCATATCGGTGTAAGCGTAGGCAGTGTCAATCGTGTTGTACATTTTCTCGACGTCCTCTGCACTCTCGCCCTCCGAAACAAGTGTAACATCCTCGTAAATTCCCAAAATTTCCGTCGTAGTTTGCTTGTCGGTTTGAGTCGTGTTAAGTTTTGTTAAGAAGAAAATCGCTTTCGTTTCCGCAAAATTCAGAGTAAACGAATCTTCAAACTTTTTCCAACTGTCCTTGTCGGTCGGAATTGTGTTTTCGCTAGCAACCGTCGTTTCGTAATAGTAAATTGTCCGCTCGCTCGCATTTTTGATTTCGTGGCCGCTTGTGTCGTAGTCCTTTTCAACCAAAGTTAGCTTAAGCGTGTAATCTTTATTCAGCGTAATTCCGCTGATTTTTATCATCGTATTGCCGTACAAATCAGTCGTTGCGTCCTCACGTTTAATACTGCCAGTAACTTTTTCGTCCCCCGAAGTCAAGGTGTAGTCGTAGCTAGAGTAGACTTTGTAACTCATCCCCAAAGCCTTAATTCTCGGCACGTCCACACACAACGAATAAACATCGTAACCGCTTAACTGACTATGGTCAAGGTAGTAAATCGGCGCAACTGAATTTGTGCTACCGCCAGCATTTGCGTAATTTACATAGGTGCAGTAGCCGTATTCCGTGACATTCGTCGAGGTGTTTGTCGCCAAAAGTCGTGGATTGAGCGGATTTTCCTCAAAATCATAGTCTACAAGCGTAAGTTTCGTTACGCTCGAAAAGTCTCGATTGTTCTCACGAATAAGGTACGCAAAACCGTACTTTTCGCCCTCGTATTCAGTAACAAAATCAGAATTTTTCTCCAAAATCTCCGTCAATTTCGCTTTCGGAATATACAGGTAATACGTCATAGCATAGTCACCTTGTACCCCTACAATATAGTCGCTGACATCAACCTTGACACAACTTTTTGAAGTGGTGTTCATTTCGGTCGCAAGATAGTAGCAGTCTTTCGTGGTAGCATATTCGTCACGATTGAAGCTCCCGATTCCCGAAATGGACATAACCAAATCATCTTCAACCCAAACTCTATAGTAGTCAACGAAATTTTTCTGCCCCTTCTCAGTCAGCGCTTGCGAATCCATGCTTGCGTAAATTTTGTCTCTTGAACCCAGCAAATAGTAATTATGTTGCGTGTTGTCTGTGTCCGTAAACGACTCTTGAATCAAATATCTATCATCGTCGGTCACAAGCAAACCGCTCTTACTTGCGGTGGGATTTTGGGAGGCAAGCCCCGAAACATACGAGCCGTCAACAAGCGTTTGAACAGCGAACGTCCCCGCAATGTAGTTTTTCAGATTTACCACCCTATTTGTCAACGCAGTCATCGAATTCCAACTGTCGTTGTTAAACGGCACACTCACAACGTGACGCATTTCGTCGCCGTTTGTGTACTCGTGATAAGTAAAATTCAAATCGTCCGAACTTGCGTAATACGACTGCCCCGAATTGCTCGTGCTAGCGGAAGTGTCGTCCCAAAAATACAACACACCAACATCGCTTTGCGGTAAGAAAACCACATACGACCCAAAAGGAACGCTCAGCGTCTTAGCGTCCGCCGTTTTCACTTTGTCACCCAAAAACTCAGTCATTTCAGCCGAAGTCGTTACAGCCTTGTCGGTAGGTTCTGCGTCAAAAACGGCATATTTTAGGTTGCCATTTTGCAAATTTTCGCTCAATTTCAGTGTAATTTTTCCAACTTCGCACGCCGAAAAATCAAGACTCAACGAAGTGTCTTGCGTAATTACAGCGCTATACGACCAAATCACATCGTGCGAAAGCGGTATTTCGGTCGAGTAAGTGGCAGTGCTTTGCGTGTCCGAAATCACCCCCGTAACGTCCGTTTTGCCGTCCAGTTTCGCCACAAGTCCGTCAGGGCGGTACCCGTTCTTGAACTTCACCGCAAAATTCACAGCGGACTTGTCCTCCACTTGCCCTTGCGGGTTGCTCGTCACTTCGAAATATTTCTCATCAGGCACGTTCTTAAGCTCAAACGTGACTTCGTGCGTAATCACCACATCAGATTTTGAATCGTCCTTGCCACACCCCGAAAAAATCATCATCGGCACAAACGCCAACATCAGCGTAAACAAACACAAAATTTTCTTGTTCATACATCTCTCCTTTCGTCTTGCTATTATTATATACAATTTTCGCCGAAATTCCAAGCGATTTCGCACTAAAAATCAATTAAATGACGCTATGAAGCCCAAACGGGCTTTTTTGTCGTCTTACGGGCTAGAGAGCAACTTGCTCTCTAGCC
>CAVEBU010000016.1:0-21518 GCA_963614045.1 Alistipes finegoldii
TCGCTACCTTAGGACCGTTATAGTTACGGCCGCCGTTCACTGGGGCTTGAATTCAGAGCTTCGCTTGCGCTAACCCCTCCTCTTAACCTTCCAGCACCGGGCAGGCGTCACCCCCTATACTTCATCTTACGATTTAGCAGAGAGCTGTGTTTTTGGTAAACAGTCGTTTGGGCCTTTTCACTGCGGCCCACCATGGGTGGGCTCCCCTTCTCCCTAAGTTACGGGGTCATATTGCCTAGTTCCTTAACAATGGTTCACTCGACCGTCTTATGATTCTCTCATCGTCCACCTGTGTCGGTTTGCGGTACGGGCACCTTATATCTATCTAGCAGATTTTCTAGTCAGCGTGAATTCACTTACTTCGCTACTAAATTTCACTCCCCATCATCACCCAGCCTTAATGACAAGCGGTCTTTCCTACTTGTCAGCCTCATGATTTGGCCACGGATTTCCATCCCCGTGGATAAGCTATCCTTCTGCGTCCCTGCATCGACTCTTAATCGATATACGGTGGTACAGGAATATCAACCTGTCGTCCATCGCCTACAGCGTTCGCTCTCAGCTTAGGTCCCGACTTACCCTGGGAGGACGAACCTTCCCCAGGAAACCTTGGACATTCGACGGCGGAGATTCTCACTCCGCTCTCGCTACTCGTGCCGGCATTCTCACTTGTGTGCAGTCCACCGCCTCTTTCGATACGGCTTCAGCCCGCACACGACGCTCCCCTACCATGTAAAATAAATTACATCCTAATCTTCGGTGTAGAGTTTTAGCCCCGTGTATCTTCGGCGCCCTGTCACTTGACCAGTGAGCTATTACGCATTCTTTAAATGAGTGGCTGCTTCTGAGCCAACATCCTGGTTGTCTGAGCAACAAGACATCCTTTTACACTTAACTCTAACTTGGGGACCTTAGATGTAGGTCTGGGCTCTTTCCCTTTCGACAACGAACCTTATCGCCCGTAGTCTGACTCCCAATCATATAATTATTCGGTATTCGTAGTTTGATAAAGTTTGGTAGGTCGCGAAACCCCCGTACTCATTCAGTGCTCTACCCCCGATAATCTAAGATTGAGGCTAGCCCTAAAGCTATTTCGAGGAGAACCAGCTATATCCCGTTTCGATTGGAATTTCTCCGCTATCCACAGTTCATCCAAGTCCGTTTCAGTGAACCCTGGTTCGGTCCTCCGCGAAGTGTTACCTTCGTTTCAACCTGACCATGGATAGGTCAACGGGTTTCGGGTCTACGGCATGAAACTTAATCGCCCATTTCAGGCTCGCTTTCACTTCGGCTCCGAGACTTAATCTCTTAACCTTGCTACATACCGTAACTCGCCGGCCAGTATGCAAAAATTACGCAGTCGCACGATAAGTCGTGCTTCTACTGATTGTAAACATATGGTTTCAGGTACTCTTTCACTCCCCTCCCGGGGTACTTTTCACCTTTCCCTCACGGTACTATACGCTATCGGTCACTAGGTCGTATTTAGCCTTAGGAGATGGTCCTCCTATCTTCACCCCGAATTCCACGTGCTCTGGGTTACTCTGGATACTGAATGCTAAAAATCCATTTCGTTTACGAGACTATCACTCTATCTTGTCCAGCTTTCCAGCTGATTCAACTACGGATTCTTTTGCGTGATTTCAGTCCTAACCCCATCAGTGTTACCACCAATGGTTTGGGCTCTTTCCCTTTCGCTCACCACTACTAAGGAAATCGATATTTCTTTCTCTTCCTCCAGGTACTAAGATGTTTCAATTCCCTGGGTTCCCCTCCATTACAGTATTTTATTCCTGTAAGGATAATGCTTGATTAAAAGCATTGTGTTTCCACATTCGGACATCAACGGATAATAGTCTATTTGCGACTCCCCGTTGCTTATCGCAGCTTGTCACGTCCTTCATCGGCGCCTAGTGCCAAGGCATCCACCATACGCTCTTTGTAGCTTGATCGTATACGTCGTTTGCTATTTTGCGTTCTGGCTTTACCCTATATATAATAATATATAAGATATAGCTTAGCATTTTGTTTTGATTGTCTTTGTTAAAAAACTAGCGTAAAATTGTAATTCGTGAAAAATTGCATATTACACTATTTTCGTAGAATATTGTATTAAATATCTTTAATACTATATCAATTATTCAATTGTCAAAGTACACACTGGCAACCTTTCGGTTGCGTACCGAACCCTATCGGTGAACGGTACTTGACGAGTATACTATTAAATGCTCAATTAGTCAACTACTTTTTTTAAAAAAATCAAAAAAAACACCAAATTTTGACCTTTTTTTAGTCTTTTTCGGTCACCCTACCGTGTGTGTCAATCAGAATCCCCAATTTTTAGCCAAAACCTACCGCAAACGAATCAATGGCAAATTCCAAAAACCTACAAAAATTCTCCGTATCGCAACAAATAATTTTTTATTCCCTGATTTTTTAAACAATATTTTAGCAAAATTCACATTTTTAAAATTATACAAATTAAAAAATTTTTTCCGTTTTCTCACCCTCCGCAAATTTCGTTTTCTACTAAATTTTTGTTGCAAAAAGCATTAATACATAAGTTTACCTTGCAAAAAAATCTTATAATTTTTAAAAAAATTCAAAAAACAATTGACATCTGATTTAAAATCGTGTATTATTGTGTTAGTCAAGTAATACAATAAGGAGATTATATGAGCTTTGATTTCAATGACAACACACCGATTTACATGCAAATAATTGAGTATATCAAGATGCAAATTATCAGCAAAAACTATTTGCCGAAACAAAAATTACCATCTGTCCGTGAACTTGCGTTAGAACTTGAAGTCAACCCAAACACGATACAAAAAGCGCTTTTTGAACTTGAAAATATGGGTTTAATCATCACTGAGCGGACTAGCGGGAAGTTTGTGACTGACAATGAGATACTGATTGAGCGTGTGAAAAATCAGACAATTAGCACGATGATTGACAAATTTTATGAAAAAATGGCAAAAATCGGGCTTAGTGAGGGACAGGTCTTGCAAATATTAATTAATGAGAGGGATAAAAAATGACGATTTTGGAAGTAAAAAACATTAGCAAGAGTTTTGACGGCAAGAAAATTATTGACGACATTAGTTTTAATATTGAGAGCGGGAAAATTGTTGGCTTGCTTGGGAAAAACGGTTGCGGAAAGACTACAATCTTGAAGATGATAAATGATTTATTAACGATTGACAGCGGTGAAATTTTGATTAACGGCGAAAAAATAAGTGAGAAAACGAAGGAAATCGTGTCATTTCTGCCCGAAAGGACATATTTGGATCCGAGTCACACAGTTAAGGACGTTTTTACTTATTTTGAAACATTTTACAAAAATTTTGATAGGGCGAAAGCTGAAAGATTGCTACACGATTTAGATTTGGACATAAATGCGAAGTTGGGTAAAATGAGCAAAGGTATGAAGGAAAAAGTGCAACTGATTCTTGTTATGAGTAGGCACGCCAAACTTTACATTTTGGACGAACCTTTGGGAAGCGTTGACCCTGCGACGAGAGATTACATTTTAAAAACGATTATTTCAAATTTTGACGAAAATGCTAGTATGATTATCACGACTCACCTAGTTAGCGATATTGAGAAGATATTAGACGAAGTTATTTTTATTGATAAAGGTAAAATTGTGCTTTCGGGTGATGCCGACAAACTTCGGACGAAAGAAAATTCGTCAATCAACGAAATTTTTAGGAGGAAATTAAAATGCTAAGAAATTTAATGAAGTACGATTTAAAGGCGATGCTAAAAATCTTGGTCTGGTTTTATGCGATTTCTCTTGTTTTGGCGGGCATCACAAGACTACTAAACATTTGGAGCGACGTGCAAATCGTAAAAATAATCGTGAGCGTCTTTGCGGGACTCACCTACTCAGCAATCGCAACAATCATCATCAACACCTTTATACATATTTTGATGCGATTTTCACAATCGTTTTACAAAGATGTTAGTTATCTAACCCACACCCTACCCGTAAAAAAAGATGAACTAATATTGTCCAAATATTTATCTAGCATAATTGTGATATTTGCGAGCGTTTTGGTTAGTTTTTTAAGCCTGTTTGTAATATTTTATTCGCCTGAATTTATGCAAAATCTATCGCTTACGCTAAATTCCGCAGTTGCAGGGCTTAACATATCGAGCGTGGTTTTTGTGTTCTTGGTTGTTTTAATCATACTTGCAGAAATTTGCGCTTACATAAGTTTCGGTTTTACTGCCATTGTTAAAGGATATTCATATAATAATAAGCGAGGAATTCGAGGATTTTTGTGGTTTTTGGTTTATTTCTTTGGTTGTATGCTAACCACCATAATTTTAACTGTAATTATAACCGCAATTACAGGAGAACTAAAAAATTTATTTGCTGAAACAATGTCAAGTAGCGCATTTATAACAACTTTGGTTGTGGCTCTGATAACCTATGTTTCGTATGCAATTGTATTTTATTTCGTTTGCAAAAGAGAATTCAAAAAGGGTGTGAACGTTGACTAAAAATGCAAATTTCTATAAAAAAACGGAGGAAAACTAAATTTCTTCCGTTTTTATTATCAGCAAATTTTAAGGATATTTTAAAGGCGGTTAAGTGTAATAAAGCATAATAACCTCGTAATTCTTGCCTGAAATGTACTTATTTAGGCTTAGCGATTTAAAGACAACTGAGGTTAGCAAACCTTTGCCAAATTTTTCCCTTAAAATTAACGAACTATACGAATAGTATACTGAAGTGTCGATTGCGAATTCTATACAGCGCAAATTAGATTTCGTATAAGAGGCCAACGCCTCGAGTTCGCTCCTGCTCTGAATCAAAATGTCGTTGCTACCATCGTATGTTGTGTTAGCGTAATAATCGAATTCCGTATTTGCAACATCGGTTTTTGGCGAAAGTTCTTTGTGTTTGCTAACATTTGTAGTCCATTCGTCAGTATGCAAGAAAAAGTAATGACTTAAGACTTCTACATAATCACTTTCGTAATAGTCGTTTTGTGTCACATCAACAACATACCATTCGCCAATACCGTCGTCGCCAACCAAATCGATTTTCACTTTGTTCCAAGCGTGGTCGGGAGTGTCCGAAGTGTTATTTGAGCTATTACTAATACCCACAACCTTGTAGCAATCAATATCTTCCATACCGCAAAGCAAAGCAAAGGCCTTACTCATACCGTCACAAACTGACTGTCCTTGGTCAAAAAACACACCTTCGATATAGAAACCACGATAATCTGAGCTATTGCCAGACATTTCGCCCGAATTTATTTTGCTGTCGATTTTCGGCAAATCGTGGTCGTAATGCGTATTGAAGCACATCCAGTCAAAAATCGCCCGAACTTTTTCATAATCAGTCATATCGTCTGAAATTATATCACGCAAAATATTTTTTGCTTCGTTATAAACCACAAGTGCTGGGTTGCTTTCGTCAGGAAAAATCGGCTTACAGCCGTTTTGCACAGCATAATAAAGTTGGTCGGAATTGTAAACTTTTGCTGTTTTTGTTCTTTTTTCCACACCAAAATCGTCAAAATCACTCGCACGTGGTGTGCTTGCGTATGAATTAGGTGTCATATTTTGATTTTGCGAAGAAGTTGCGTCCGCTGTTTTCGTAGGGTACATTGGGTGGATAAAATCTATTGACGACAAATATGAGCCGTCCGACATCGAAGCAATCGAGTAAGAAATATGCTTGATTTCTTGATAATCAATAAGACACTTTTTATAAGAATTTATAGCATCGTTATAATTATTATCATAATCGAAGAAAAATTTCATATTGGTCACACGATAATACAACGAGAACCAGAGAATATTCTGTAATTCAGCGTAGCTATTCGCTACCAAATCAAATTCCTGCCCAACGAAATCGTATTTTGGTGTAGCGAAATCGTTCTTCGTACCCGAGCCATAGTAGGCGTACATATCGGTATACGGCGAATCGGTATAACCACTATTCTCCGCTCCAACCGAGCCAACGCAAACGAAAACTGCTTCGCCTTTACCGACGGTTACGCCTTTTTGAGTTAAGTTAAGCGTCTGAATTTCCGAACTTGCGTTATTCTCAACATTATATGTTTCACCATTTAGGACACTGATGTTATACGATTCCGCACCCTCAATAGTCTTCCACTCGCAATATAAATTGCCGTCGTACTGTCTAAAATTCAGCCCGTCGGGAGACTTAAGCGAAACGTCTACCACAAATTCCTGCGATTCCTCACTATATTGCGACGGCGCATAGGTGTTTGCGTTAGAATTCGAATATGCAAAAACTTGAGCTTTGAATTTGCCAGCGATATCAACTTTGTTAAACAAATTGTATGAAGTTGACTCAGTAAAGAAGAAGCGCTCTACACCCTCATCGTCATTAAACAACCTTATGCAGTAACTATCGGCATTTTCTACCTTATTCCACGAGCAAAGGTAACTTTTCGTCGTGATGTCTACCTTGAAATTTTGCGGTGTTGGGAGACGGTTATCCCCCACAGTCACAGTAACAATTTCGGAAAAGCTAGAGTCTCTTAGGAATATGTTTTTTGTTTTCGCCTTGATTCTCACATCGAGAGTCGCAAGCTCTTTTTGGATAATCGGTGCAATATTATAACTATTGCTTGTCGTTGTGTAAGTCGTTCCGTTTACTTCAACTTCGTAACTTGTTGCGTTGCTCACCCAATTCCACGAAACGAGACACCCTTTGATTGTAACTGTGGGTGCCTCGATTGAGCAACCAGCGAAAAGCAAAGCAACGAACATTACACAAAATGCCGGCAAAATTTTAATTATTCGTTTCATTATTTCCTCTGATTTTATTTAATTTTATTCTTTAATAACACTGCTATCAACAGGATCAGCCTCAACAACAAAGGAAATTGTCATAGAAAGACCTGCCCACTTGTTAGACTCAGTCGGCGACTTAATGTCAATTGAAAAATTTGAAATTACGGTTATAATGTCTTCTTGATTGCTTGAGGATTTGACTACGCCATTATCACCACCAACATATTTGATTGCTGGCCCTTTGATTGTTTTTGTTTCAGAATCGTATACTGCAGAGCCTGTAATTGTTTTGGTTGTGGAATCATATTTTGATGTCCCTTCAATTGTTTGCTCGGTAGAACTTGCCGAACCATCAAGGTATGGCGCCCATAGAACAGCCCCTTTAACCTCTTCTAGTTTGTATGAGAAAATTAATTCGGCTGGATTGATTGTACCATTAGCCAAAGCCGTACTAAACGCTTCACTATTTTTATTTGTACTGTCTTTAGTTGGTGTCAAGGTAATGTAGAATACAAGCTCTTTGATATCAGTGCCAGTCTTATTTTGTGTTTTTATATAAAAATTACCATCCTGCCACATACCCAGCGAATATCCATTAATTGGCGTAATTTCGTCAGCATTAACAATAACAAGCCCATCTTTATTAACTTGTATGTTATTGCCATTATTGACTGCAAGAATTGCCACAATCGCACCAGTACCCATTGTCGCAATAAGCGCCACAATCAACACCATACTCAAAATCAAGTTCTTCGCCCTACGAGCAGCAGCACCAAATACTTTACTCTTATCGTCACCCATACGGTCACGCAACTTTTTAACTTCCTTAGGAGGAAAACCATAGTAACGTCTTGCGAAATTTAGCGGAAGCAAACGGCGTATTCTACTCAAGGCACGAGGCTCATTGAACGGCTTGCCTTTGGACTTTTTTAAACGCTTCTTGATGAAGTAGTTTTGGTCACTAATTTTACCTAAGTACTCAATCTCCTCTTGGTTGAGAGGCCCTGAAGTTGTATTTGCGGAAGCTGGAGGCAAGTTCGTTGGCATAAATTTGACCTTCGCCTTAACCTGATTTTGTGCAGGAGATTGAGGAATCCTTTGCCCAAAGCCACTTTGACCCGCTCTGTTGACGCCGTTATTAGCGTAATTATTGCTAGCAACATTTGTAGCGGGCTGAACATTTTGCTGAAAAGCTTGATTTTGCGGTTTGTATGCAGAGAAAGGCTGTTCAGTTTTGTTATTCATCGGCTGGTATCCGCTTTGAAAATTGCCATTAGGCTTTTGCTCATTTGCTGAACCCACCTTACCGTTCGTGTTTGGCGAAAAACTGTTTTTGTTGTATTCGTCCACCATTTACCTCCTTAGTATAGTTAGTTTTCGTCTAACTGTATAATTTATACTATATATTTTACTATAAAATTCGCAAAAATACTAGCAAATTCGCATACTTTATTAAAAAATTTTTTAAAAAAAAGGGTCACAGCCACCGCTGAAACCCTAATTTTAGTTGTTTAAAGTAAAATTATCCGTTAACTTTTGATACAACACCACTACCTACAGTACGGCCACCCTCACGAATAGCGAAGCGAAGACCCTCTTCAATAGCGATTGGAGTAATCAATTCAACGTCCATCTCTACGTTGTCACCTGGCATAACCATTTCAACACCGTTAGCGAGTTGGATTGTACCAGTAACGTCTGTAGTACGGAAGTAGAACTGTGGACGGTATCCAGAAACAAATGGAGTAGAACGACCACCCTCTTCTTTCTTTAATACGTACACGCTAGCTCTAAACTTTGTGTGTGGAGTGATTGACTTAGGAGCAGCCAATACTTGACCACGTTGAATGTCCTTACGCTCAATACCACGAAGCAACAAACCAACGTTGTCACCAGCTTCTGCCTGGTCAAGCAACTTCTTAAATGACTCAACACCAGTAATAACTGTTGTCTTTGTAGAACCCATACCTACGATTTCTACTGTGTCACCGTTCTTAACAACACCACGCTCAACACGTCCTGTTGCAACAGTACCACGACCAGTAATTGTAAATACGTCCTCAACAGGCATCAAGAATGGCTTGTCAATAGCACGAACTGGGTCCTTAAAGTATGTGTCACAAGCGTTCATCAATTCGAAAATACACTTGCACTCTTCGCCATCAACGTTACCAGCAGCGGCAGCGTCAAGAGCAGGCTTAGCACTACCAAAAATGATTGGAATTTCGTCGCCTGGGAATCCGTACTCTGTAAGCAAGTCACGAATCTCCATCTCAACCAACTCAAGCATGTCAGCACGGTCAGCTGCGGGAATAAGGTCAACTTTGTTTACAAATACGATGATTGCAGGAACACCTACCTGACGAGCAAGCAAGATGTGCTCACGAGTCTGAGGCATAACACCTGCGTTTGCAGCAACTACAAGGATTGCACCATCCATTTGTGCAGCACCTGTAATCATGTTCTTAACGTAGTCAGCGTGTCCTGGACAGTCTACGTGTGCGTAGTGACGCTTCTCGGTCTGGTACTCAACGTGTGTTGTGTTGATAGTAATACCACGAGCACGCTCTTCTGGGGTCATATCGATTGAAGCGTAATCTCTAGCCTCAGCCATACCCTTTTTAGCCAAAACTGTTGTAATTGCAGCAGTTAAGGTCGTTTTACCATGGTCAACGTGACCAATTGTACCCAAGTTAAAGTGGGGTTTTGTTCTTTCAAATTTAGCTTTTGCCATAATCCAAAAATCTCCTTAAAAATAAATTTAGTTGTTACCAGCATTTCTCTGCCCAATAATCTTGTCCGCAACATACTTTGGAACTTCAGAGTAACCATCAAGATCCATAGTAAATATGCCTCGTCCTTGAGTAATGCTACGCAAGTCGGTTGCATAACCGAACATCTCAGCTAGCGGAACAAGAGCATTGATAGTTTGCTGACCATCTTCGCTTTCCATTCCGCCCAACTGACCACGACGGCGGTTTATATCACCCATAACATCGCCCAAGTATTCCTCAGGAACGATGACTTGCACTTTCATAATCGGCTCCAAGATTACTGGAGTCGCATTTTTTGCAGCTTCCTTGAAAGCCATACTACCAGCAATCTTAAACGCCATTTCACTAGAGTCAACGTCGTGGAAACTACCATCTACCAAGGTTACTCTAAAGTCAACCATTTCGTAGCCTGCTAGTACGCCGTTTTGTCTAGCTTCTTCAATACCATCGTTGATTGGCTGGATAAATTCCTTAGGAATTGCACCACCAACGATTTTGTTGACGAACTCGTAGCCCTCACCTGGCTCCAAAGGTTCCATTTCGATCACACAGTGACCATATTGTCCTTTACCACCAGACTGACGGACATACTTGCCCTCTTGTCTTGTAGAAGACTTGATTGTCTCCTTGTAAGCAACTTGTGGCTTACCGATGTTTGCATCAATGTTAAATTCTCTCTTTAATCTGTCGCAGTAAATGTCTAGGTGCAACTCACCCATACCTGCAATAATTGTTTGACCAGTTTCTTGATCAGTATAGGTCTTGAAACTTGGATCCTCCTCCACGAACTTAAGCAGAGCAGCTACCAACTTTTCTTGACCAGCCTTAGTCTTTGGCTCAATCGCAATCTTGATAACTGGGTCTGGGAAGTTAATACTCTCCAAAACAATCGGCTTGTTCTCATCACATAGTGTGTCACCCGTTGTTGTGTCCTTTAGACCAACAATGGCAGCGATATCACCTGTGCGAACCTCGTTAATTTCTGTACGCTCGTTAGAGTGCATACGAATCAAACGTGCAACACGCTCTTTCTTGCCTTTTGTTGCGTTTAAAACATAACTACCGCTTTCAAGCTTACCACTGTAAACACGGAAGTATGTCAGCTTTCCATACGGGTCAGTCGCAACCTTAAATGCCAAAGCACTAAAAGGCTCATCATCGCTTGGGTGACGCTCTGCTTCCTCGCCGTTTGGTAAAACACCCTTAATTGCTGGAATGTCTAGCGGACTAGGCATATAGTCAACGACTGCGTCCAACAATTTTTGAATACCCTTGTTCTTGTAGCTTGTACCACACAGAACAGGGTTCATTCGCAAAGACAGAACACCCTTACGGATACCCATCTTTATCTCTGCTTCGGAGAACTCCTCACCCGCAAAGAATTTTTCAAGCAAATCGTCATCCATTTCTGCGACATGCTCAATAAGTTCAGCACGATATTTCTTTGCTTGCTCAAGGTACTCGGCAGGTATGTCGGTAACCGTCATATCCTTTCCCTCGTCATCATTATAAACAGTCGCCTGCATTGTAACCAAATCAATAACGCCCTTAAATTCGTCAGCGTGACCGATTGGCAATTGAATTGGGACTGCGTTTGCGTGCAAACGGTCTTTCATCATTTGAATTACTCGGAAAAAGTCAGCACCGTTCATATCCATCTTATTTACATAAGCGATACGAGGAACACCGTACTTGTTTGCTTGCTTCCAAACTGTCTCACTTTGCGGTTGTACGCCACCACGAGCGCAGAACACCGCAACAGAACCGTCCAAAACCTTCAAACTACGTTCAACCTCAATAGTAAAATCAACGTGGCCTGGCGTGTCAATAATGTTGATTTGGTGTTCTTTCCAATATGCAGTAGTAGCAGCACTTGTGATAGTGATTCCACGCTCACGCTCCTGAACCATCCAGTCCATAGTTGCTTGACCTTCGTGTACCTCACCCAACTTGTGTGTGATACCAGTGAAATACAAAATACGCTCAGTGGTAGTAGTTTTACCCGCATCGATGTGCGCCATAATACCAATGTTACGAACTTTCTCCAATGGTGTAGTTCTTGCCATATTACTTAAATTACTCCTTTTTTAATTAGTTGCCCCACTTGAAGTGAGCAAAAGCCTTGTTTGCCTCAGCCATACGGTGAACTTCGTCTTTCTTCTTGACTGCTCCGCCTGTGCTGTTGTAAGCATCAAACAACTCGCCAGCCAACTTGTTTTCCATTCCACGTTCACCACGTTTCTTAGCATACAATACGATCCAACGAATCGCCAAAGTTTGCTTACGTGCTGGGCGAACTTCAGTAGGAACCTGATAAGTAGCACCACCGATTTTACGAGGACGAGTTTCAACGATTGGCGAAACATTTTCCATAGCCTTGTTCAAAGCATCAAGTGCAGGCTCGTTGGTCTTTTCCGCCAAGATATTCATAGCATCGTAAACTAAACGCTCAGCAATACTCAACTTACCGTCTTGCATAACTTGATTAATAAGCTTTCTAACCAAAATACTGTCATAGATTGGATCTGGCAAAACAGTGCGGATTGGTGCAGAATTACGTCTTGACATAAAATTATCTCCTTTTATAGAATTATTGAATTGCAACTAAAATTGCATTATTTTGCTTTCTTTGTACCGTATTTACTACGACCTTGATTACGTTTTGCAGTGCCGGCTGTATCCAAAACACCACGAACGATGTGATAACGCACACCGATAAGATCCTTAACACGACCACCACGAACAAGCACAACAGAGTGTTCTTGAAGGTTGTGACCTTCGCCAGGAATGTACATTGTACTTTCACTACCGTTACTCAAACGAACCTTAGCAATCTTACGCAAAGCCGAGTTAGGCTTCTTGGGTGTAGTGGTAGTAACTACATAACAAACACCACGCTTTTGCGGGCATGATTGCAACAGTGGAGATTGAGATTTCCGCTTTTGTTTTTTACGACCACTCTTAACCAACTGGTTTATCGTAGGCATAATTTCCCTCCTTATAATAATTATCAATAGAATCAACCCATTCTATGATTTGATTTGGTAACCCCGATAACAGCGCATAAAAGTTGGAATAGACTTCTATGCAATATCGAAATTTCCAAGACCCTTCTGAGATGTATTACAGCACACCTTGTGTAAATTATCCCACGACCAGATTTGACTGGATTTTGTAAAAGTTTTTGAACAAGATAGATCACATACCCCGTTCACCCACCCAAAACCCAAGCGGGTTAGGTAGAAAAACGCTACAAAATCATTTGTAACAAACTCATTTTATCAAGTTTTGCGAGTTTTGTCAAGATATTTTTGCTATTTTTTACAAAAAATTTAGCCACTTTTTTATAAACTTCTTGCGATAAAAACCAAAAAGCCCGATTTTGAGCTTTTTGCTTTAACCTTTTCAGACTGACAACACAAGAAATGTAACATAACTAGCGAGAATTAGCACGCCCGTTACAATTTGGACTGTCAGCGAATATCTTATTTTCCAATTTGAATTGCGGATAACGGTAAACATAAGCAAGAACACAACGGACGCAAGCAAGCAAGCGCTCAAAATTACGCTAGAAATATCGGTCAAGAATACTGTACCTGCAAAATAGAAGATGTCCGAAAGCGCAATTACACCGAAGTTAAACAAGCACGACCCAATAATGTTTCCGTAACCTGCGTCGAAGTTGCCGAGTCTAACAAGCGAGAATGTTGAAACAATTTCAGGAAGGCTGGTAGCAATTCCCAGGAAAAGCGCCCCCGCAAGTCCTTTCTGTAAGTTGTACATATCGGCGATTTTATCCACCATAAACGTCATTGCGACGGACACGCCGACCAAAATCAGCGCAAGAATCGTAAATCTTAAAATAATTTGCTTTAGTGAAAGCGTCATCGCCTTGTTTTGAGGTTCAGCACTCACCTCAACGGCAGTTTGACCGCTAGATGTTGCATTTTCGTCTAAATTCTTATTGCTAGAATTTGTGTTCGCGCTATCACTTGCGCTTTGATTATCACCCTTTTCTCTCGTAAAGAACAAAGCCACAAAGTACAGCACAAAAATGATAGGTGTAAGCATATTAACGTTGATTCCAGGAATAACGACTTGCCAGCCGAACACTGCAAAAAACATAATCATCGCCGAAATCACAAGCGTTGCGACACAAATCACGACATTTCCACGAGAAATTTTTTTGCGTGAAACCCTCTTGCAAAATAGAATCATCAAGAACCCGATTATTGCCACATCAAAGACGTTTGAGCCTAAAATATTGCCCAGAACCATCTCGGGTTGCCCGATAATCGCTGCCGTAATACTTGTTACAAGTTCAGGCAAACTCGTAACAGCAGCAAGCAACACACCCCCCAAGAAAGCGCCCGACAATTTTGTTTTTTTATCCATTGCGTCGACGTATTCGCCGAGTTTATTTGAGATAAACACGACCAAAATCAAGCTCGCTACATATGGAAACCAAATCCACCACATAAACAACCTCCGTATGAATTAGTAATTAATAGTTTACCAAATAAAAGCAAATTAGTCCACTAATTTAAACAAAGTTTTTCCAAAAATCTACGGTATTTTTATCCAAAGCGTAAGAAATTTCCTTTTCCGTCTTTTCCCGTTCCTTAAAACCGTAAACCTTTACACCCCGCACAGCAGGATAATTGACCCTGCGTAAAAATTTCCGTTCAACAAGTTTTTCGCCATCGTATTTTTCCAAAATCGCACGCACACGATAACCATGTTTGGACAAAGTTTTGTAAGCGCTTTCGTCCTTATAGCGCACCAAATCAGCATATTCGCCCACCTTGTCTATTATAATTTCGTCCGCAGGGGGTTCAAACTTTTTTTCAATCTCAGTTACACGTTTATAAGTGAATTTGTTGGGTTGCTTTGTGCCGTAAATATTAAAGTGAATTTGATTGCCCGCAACAAAACTCTGCACAAAAAGTGTTGTGTCTGTATTATTCACCCAACGCAAATCAGCACTGCCGAAATTTACCATAGCATCAAATCCCATATTAACATACGAGCTAATTAGACTATGGCTATGCACTTCCTTTATTTCCAAACCAGCAAGCAACAGCGCATTATATAGAGTTGTACTGACCTGGCACACACCACCACCAAAGCCCTCCACGTACTTTTTGTCAACAATAATTTTCGCAGGCATATAGCCTTTTTCTTGCGAACGGCGACCTGTAATTGAATTAAAACTAAATTCCTCGCCAACCCCCATCACAAGCCCGTCAAACATTTTTGAAGCAATAGCAATATTGTTGCTACGATTGGTAATTTCGCTATTAAAAGTCGTGTAGAAGCTACCCCGCAAGTTTGCAAAATGCCGAATCTCATCCAAGTAAATATTAGGTTTTATCTCGATAGGTTTGATTTCAACCTCGACTTCGGCGTTTTGGGATAATTTCGTGGTAATTTCATCTAAAATCGCATCAAAATCAACTTCGTACCCGACTTGCTCCGCCGTAAAGGAAAACGGCAAACTCCGATTTTGCGGATTGAATTTATACGTTGCGTCCTTGCTCGATCGGTTAATAGTTTTCTCAATTTTATCCAAAATCTCGCCTATTCCGACAAACACATATTTTAGGCTATCTCTGGCGGAAAAACCGATTTTTTTGACTTTCCCAAGCAGTTTCGCTCGTTGCTCACAACTCCCCCAGCGTCCGAATTTAGCCCCAATAGACTGAAAATAGAAGTTTTCGCTTTCGAATTGGTCGGAAACGTACTCCCAAGTTTTTCCCTCGTACACAAAGCGAATTTTCACCTTATCACTGTCGCCAAAAGCACTGCCAACGCACACAAAATTCGCCCCGCACACGCACAAAGCGACAAGCAAACCCGCCAACAAAATTGTTATTTTTACACTAAATTTACTCATACCGCTATTTTGCGTAAAAGTAACAAAATTATTCAATGCAAACGCTTTTTAACCCGCTTTTTGACCCCGCATGCAATTAAAAATCAAGTAAAAAGAGGGTGGCAAAAAAGCACCCTCTTTCCTTATAATTTATGCAGGAATTTTCTCCGCTTCGGCAAAATTCAACTTCATCGTAGTTTGCACATACTCGTTTTCACCATTTTGCTCCCGCACAGCCTCTTGCGTCGAAGCGTTCTGCTCCTCCGCCTGCACCCTCTTTTCCGCCTCACGCATTTGCATCCGCTCCATATCTTTACGCAAAATACGTTGTTTAAGCGAAACTAATTCCTCTCGTGACGCAGGGAACAAGTCAAGTTGCCGTTTCACAAAATCTGCATCCAATATGTCTTGAGTTAAATATGTAAGCATTACATCTCGTCTAAACTGCGCAACATTTTCCACGATCGTAATCGGCAAATTTTTTAACATACTGCCCAAGATAAAGTTGTTTAGCTTATTAAAATCTGTAACTGTACTGCTCAAAAGTTTTTTACTAACGCCATCGTACCAAGTTTTAGCGCATTTACGCATATCGTCCTGACTAAGAAATGCATCAGGAAATGCAGACAGCCACTCCGCCATACTTTCTTCGCCCGTAAAAGGTGACTCCGCACGCTGTCTATTTGAAAGAATTGTAAAACGCATCTCCATCGCACGAATTCCCTCAACCACCATAAATTCGCTATTCTTGTTATTAGACACATTTTCAACGGAATAAATATCACTCAAGTTGCGTGGACGCATTACCGACACACGATTGCCATACATACCCTTGCCCGAAATGTATTTGTCTAAATAGTACCCCAAAGTTGTCAAATATGCTAGATAATCCTTGGATTGCTCATTTTTAAAAACTTTTTCTATCATATGCCCCTCCTATGAAACAAAATCTAAACATCAAAAGTAAACTTTTGCGTAGGCTGAATATCAGCACCATCTTCGATGACGCTGTCAACCAACAGCACAATGTTACCCCTATCCGTTACGACGTCAACATATCTCGTCGCACTGTCGACCTCGCCATTGTATTCCAAGGCGCATCGACAGTAAACGTCGAGATAGTCTTTTGCTCGGAGGAACGCTTCCTCTACGGAGGTACCCTCCGTACAAATATTTAAATCGTGAAAAATAATCGTGTAGCCCTTGCCCTCTTTATCGCTATACAAAACTGCAGGAAAAACAAAACGTTGCATAATCTAACCTCTTATTTTCTGTGTATTATTATAACATAAAACTTATAATTTGTAAAATGATTTTAACTAAATTTTTATGCAAAATATAGCCAAGTATTAATAATGAATATAATTACATTTATTAAAACCCAAAAAAAGCTCCATACAAACACAAAATTTGCCAAAATATTCTTTTTATGCCGTCGCTTTGCAATAGAACGCACACTGTTTGCGTACACCATCGCAACCACGCCCGCCACGATTCCAAGCGCTACCACAATATCCAACCATACAATAGAGCCAATCCGCACAAAACAAAACATAATGATGGTAATAATTGTCAGCGCCACTGCACCAAGATTTACATACAAGGCAACTTTGTTGTACGTTTCAATAAATGCGTTGTCTTTTATTTCAACCGCACTTTTTGATTCTAGATAGTCAAAATACCCCATAACTCTCCTCCATATGCTTATATTATATAAGAAAATTCAAATAATCGCAAACGTTTTATGTAATTTTATGCAAAATTTATGATTTTAATCAACTTTTATGCTTTCACAATTGAATTTCACCCCGCATACAATGGTAGTGACCCCTGAATTTACATAGCCAAACGGTTATGAATTTCAAAGGAGGACGCTTTTTATGTGCTGTTTTTGTAAAAATTACGCAAATTTCTCTGCAACAAATTACGCAGGCTGTGGTTGTAATTACAACTCGGGTTGCGTAAAACCTATCAAAAATCAATGTTGCTACGGATATTTGCAAAACGGCTGGGGCAAAAATTGTTGCCCTTGCCAAAATTCTTATTCGGGGGCAAAAAATTATCCCAACAAGTGCGGTTTCAGTTGCAAATGCTGTGACCCAAAACCAAAATGTCAGCAAAAATGCCAAAACTCTAGTCTACTAAAAATCAAGCTAGAGGGCATTATCAAATTTTGCTAACTCAAGAGGGCGCAAAAACCCTCTTGTTTTCATACCAGCACCCCCCACTCAAAACAAAAAGGAAAGAATATTCCTGTTTGTCTAACCCAAAGTATTTTTTATAAAGCCCTCTTAATTAAATCAAAAAAAGAGCAACAAAATGCACATTAAAATACATTTCGTTCCGCTCTTTCTTTATAGACAAAAACATCAATTAATTTTACAATCGTTATGGTTTAATATAGGGCGGGAAGAAATTTGATTATATGGAGGGCTTGACGAGAGATTATGTCTATGTTGGGCGAAAGATTTTTTGGTTGTTGGAAAATTAATTCACTGTAAATAAATTGCGGAAAGTGATATATAATATATATATATGATAAAGAAATGGACTTTTTTATGTTTGGTGGCGGGCGGAATTTTGTTGATTTGTGTGGGGATAGTTGTGTTATTTTTGTATTGTTTTCCGTTAAAATATCGAGCGGAAATCATCAAATTTAGCGCACAAAACGGGCTTAGTCCTGTGTTGGTGGCAAGCGTAATCAACGCAGAAAGTCGATTCGACCCGACTGCGAAATCACAAAAAGGGGCAATCGGGCTTATGCAACTGCTTCCAACGACCGCCGAAGAAATTGCCAAAAAACTCAACATTGTCGACTTTTCGTCTGAAGATTTGCTAGTACCCGAAATCAACATTGCAATTGGCACCTATTATTTAGCGCAAATGCTGGCACAATTCGGGGACGAAAAAATCGCTCTTTGCGGATATAATGCGGGTCCCAAGACTGTTCGTGGTTGGCTAGCAAATAAAAATTACAGTGCAGACGGGACGACTTTAACCCAAATTCCCTACTCTGAAACACAAAAATACACACAAAAAATCGCCTTTTATCAAAAATTTTATGCGGTTTATTTTTAAGTCGAATTTAACTCAAAAAAATCGCATTTTGCAAATCATAACAGTCGGCAATGAAATTAGGGTTAAATTTTAGTTGACTAAATCACCTCGCTGTGCTAAAATCTCTATATATCAAAAAATAGGTGAAATATGTTTAATTTTTATGTAGATGCATTAGGCGATATGTTCGGCGACGAACTTACGCAAAACGGGCTTAATCTCGCCCCAAGCAAGCTAAAATCTGGCGACAAAATTATAGAATTCAGCGGTTATCACGATGAAAAGGAGGCGCAGGCTCTTCTTTGCAGTGTAGAACAAAACACGCTTGACATTGTGCCTCTAACTGCGGACGAGTGGTTTGATTTTTTTAAAGTGGATATTGAAAACGGGCTTGATGTTATCTTTTTTAGCATTTCTTTTAGTTTAAGACGGGACAAAGGTGTTGCGCTTAAAGAGGCTTTCGCTCGGCTCAACAAGGCTTATCCGAATTCCAAGGCGATTTTGGTCAACACGTTTACTTTTTCTCGTGGCACGAGCGAAATTGCTTCGCTTGCTCGCCTTGTGTATGTCAAAAACGAGGATATCGACGAGGCGCTAGACTTTGCGGAAACGGTAATTGGCAAATTCGTGAGCATAATCGCACTTGACAGCGTGAAAAATCTGCAATCTAGTCCCCTTCTTAACTCAATTGTTGGCGAATTTTCGGGCAGTACGCTTAGCTTAAAGCCAATTGTGAGCATAGACACCGAGGGGAAATTTCGGCTGTTTGACAAAGCAAAAGGCTACAAGTCCGCCGTTTCCAAGCTTTATAGCAACGTTAAAACCAACGGGCTGAACGTCGCCGACTACACGTTTAGCATTGTTAGTTTTGGTGCGGATAACGAGGCGCAAGAATTATATGACCGCTTCCTAAAAATCGTCACTGAAAACGAAATTCGTCTTGTTAAAATGTCGCCAAATAATGCGATTTTGTGCGGAGGTAAGTGCATAAGTCTTACTTTCCATAGCAAATATTAATGCATAGACACTTAACAAATTTGCATAATACAGAAAAGTCAGCTAGGATAAATTCCCTACTGACTTTTTTGTACTCAAACTATTCGCAAAAATGAGTTTTACGCATAGTTGTCCTTATTTCTCCATACTTTCGCCATTTAAATCAAATTGAATCGCATCGGATTTTTTGCAAGGATTATCGCATTTGCAACGCTCATAATCGGCAAAAAAACAACGATTTTTGTTTAAATACGTGTCGCAAAGCGATTGCGAGAGTTCGGCATCGTAGCTTTGCATCCCTGTAAACACACGATGTGCAACTTCGCACGAAATTTTGCGAGTTTCTTCTTGCGCAAGGTTACAAGCACGCTCTTTAAGTCTATTAATAATTGCTTCGTACGTACCCGTTTCCTGAACGTCTAACAAGCGGGCTTGAGGAACGTTGCGAAGGCTGTCGATTTTGTCAAGCCACTCCCCCTCCAAACCGTCAATCGCTTTTATGTGGTCAGGCACGTAGTAGGAAATTTCGGTTTGCTTGTCGGGGTTGTCAATCTTGTAATTGATACTGCGGTGGCGCTGAAGTTGAGCGAACGCAGTTGATGATGACGGATAATAAACTTCGTAAGCAGTGCCGTAATACTCGGGTTTTTTCTCAAAATCGCCGAACAAGTTGAATTTCCGCCCATAAGGGTCTTTTTTGAGTAGGTCGTTGATAATTTTCACGCCATTGATTTCAAGAGCGGAAATTTGGTTCACGAAATCAGACATATCCGCATAAACTAATTCCTCGTAAACATTTAAGTCATTTTTGTTCAAGAAATCCTCCGCCCAACCGCAAATGTAATTTAGTTGGCGAATGCTCACACCGTAACAAATGTTGGTTTTTGTGCCAAGCCCCGTCACGTAGCGGGCGTTTTCACGAGCGATTTGCCGAATTTTGCGCATTGAAGCCTTATCAGATTCAGCTGAAAGGTTTTTTGCAAGCAAATCGTTGTAAACTTTGTCATAAAAGTAATCAAAAACAGCCTTTTCTTTCGCCGGAAGAACAAGTTCCTTGTGTCTACCACTCGTTTCTTCCGTACTGTATACGTGCAAATTGTTGAGATACATACAGAAAATCTTGCTCACGTCCTCAATCGCTAGCGCAACCGTTTCAAAATCGTAACCGCTGTGATGACGCTTGATAAGAGTGTCCTCTTTGCGTGCCAAAGTCTTGGCTATAGGTTCGGCAAGCATTGTCTCCACAGGGTTATTTGAAACGCAAGTTGCCATAATTTTCGCCCCAAGAATCAAAGGCTCAGCACTTTTACTATCTGTAAATGGTAGCGTCGCACGAGATTGTTGTATCAAGGTAATTTTCATTTTTTTGTTCCTCCAATAAAAAGTCTTTTTATGATAACAAGGAAAGCGATTTTTGTCAAATACTTATGATAAAAAAATTGTCATTTTCCTCAAAACTCTATAAATTGCAAAATTTTTAAATTTTTTTTAGATTTTTTGTTGACAAAAGCGAAGAAAAGTGATATCATATAGAAGTCATCAATTGATGAGTGTACCTTTGGGGGTGTAGCTCAGCTGGCTAGAGCACCTGCCTTGCAAGCAGGGGGTCAAGGGTTCGAATCCCTTCATCTCCACCAAGCCATAGGGTTATAGATTTCTATAATCCTATATTATTAGGACATTGCGTCCTATTTTTATGGGAAGTTAGCTCAGCTGGTTAGAGCACACGCCTGATAAGCGTGAGGTCGGTGGTTCAAGTCCACTACTTCCCACCAATATTAGTTGAGTTAGTTCCGATAGACACATCGGGACTTTTTCGTTGTGCTGAAAAATGAATCTAGAAGTATGTGGACTTGACGACCTCTGCGGACGTGAGCAATTAGAACCGCTTTGAAAACAACACTGCTTAATTCAACGGCTGTACAAAATTGAACAATCGCCGTTTGCGAACTTCTCCCACGAGGTCGGGCTTGTCCACTACTTCCCACCAATATTAGTTGAGTTAGTTCCGATAGACACATCGGGAC
>CAVEBU010000016.1:21619-32357 GCA_963614045.1 Alistipes finegoldii
AACGGCTGTACAAAATTGAACAATCGCCGTTTGCGAACTTCTCCCACGAGGTCGGGCTTGTCCACCGACAACAACCACAATCACATAATCCGAACACTCATTTTGTGGCAGGCTTTGTTGTGTTAGTTTATGATTTTAAGAAATAATAAAAGACAGGACTTGTATTTAGTCTTGTCTTTTTGCTTATTCGTAACCACAGTATTTAATTAAGATAAAAACACTGACACAATTTACTATATTTTCGTAAAAAGTGTTGCTGGCATTATAATATATAAAAAGCCCGCTAGGTCGTGCTTTTTACATTTGCAATAAATTAGGCATCAGTTTTGACATAAGAATTTAGAAAAATGCAGAAAATTACAACCAAGCAAAACGCATTACCAAAACAACCGTTATAGCAATCGCAAGGCGAACGGAAAGTTTTTTAGGTCTAGGGCATTCACACATTTAATATGAATTAACTGATTTCGACACAAGCGAAGCCACTTCCCGAAGTTTTTATAACGGACTATTTTAGTGCAGAACTCTGCGTAAAACCTTGCATAGCACCTGCATAATACATGCATAGTACTTGCATAATACTTGACAAATTGCGTAAAATTTAATCAAATTTCTTTATCGCCTATTGTTTTGTTACATAAGTAACAACTACAGCGGAGTCGCCAAGAAATGCACTCATAAGATACGGCAAGGCGGTAACATCGAGGTTTTTACCACTGAAAAGTTGCCCCAAAACTGCGACAGGATAGTCACATTTTTCAGGATTGCGAGAATATTGAACTGCGATAGGATAATCGCCGTCAATTTTGTCTAATTTCATTTGGGCGATAATATAATCTATTGCGTTTTTCGTGCCAACTTTCTTGTCAAGATATGTGATACTGCCGTTTTGCATGGCGATAATCGGCTTAATATTCAATACGCATTTCGGCAGACTTCCCCCACCCGCCAAACGCTCGCTTTTTTGTAAAGCGTCAAGGTTATCAGTCGTAGCGAAATTGCGAATATGCAGTTTGAATTTGTTTAAATGCTCAACCAACTCGCAAAACTCCATACTCTCACGAAATTTTAGCGCCTCCATAACAACAAGCCTCATCCCGTAAGAAATGTTTTGCGAATCGACAACAGCAATTTCGTCATATTCGACCTCGTCACAATAAAGTTTCGCACTATTGAAAATACCAGACAAATTCGCAGACGGCGTAATGACAAGCAATTTTTCGCCGTTACTTTTCGCCGATTCATAGCGCTCAAGATATTCCAACGCATTTGGTTGAAGTGTTGCTGGTAAAGTATTGTTCTCGCTAATTTTCTTGTAAAAATCGTCAGCACTCAAATTCACGCCGTCGTAAAAAATCTCGTTATCAAAATCAATATTTATCGGCAACACAGTTATGCCCATTGAATGTGCTTCGTCTTGCGAAATTCCGCTTGTGCTGTCAGTAATAATTTGTATCATTTTCACCTCACTGTCCTAATTATATGGTAAATTGTGGTGCTTTGTCAAATAATTGACGGAGAATTTTTAAAATTCGGTCAGCCGTAATCTCGTACGCAGAATTTTCTTAAAACAAAAAAGGACGTTAAATCCTTTATTTTCTACTATACTATTAGCTTGATTGTAGTGCGGAAGTTGGTTCAACCGTAACCGTAAATTCAAAATCGACTGAGGTTACATTTCCTACAAGGTAGCCCTCTGTGGAGCTTCCGCCCTTAACCGAATCATAGCTTTCGCTATTGTCAAATCCCAAAGGAACAGTAACGGAAATCGTGCAATCTTGCGGAGTGCCTGCGGACACGCTTAGCCCTGAGCCTAAGTTTAGAGCAAACACCCAATTGCCCGCCGTAGTTTTAACTGTTGCTGAATTTGTGCCGTTTGTAATACCCGTATCAAATGTCGCAGACTGACCCGTCTCATCCCCCCACTTGAGAGTAAATGACGTCAACTGAAAATCGGTAATCTTGACGCTATCTACAAGATTTTTCCCACTAGTTAACGCAAAACTTATAGTGCCGTCACTTGTTCCACCTGGATATAATTTAGCTGGAGCGGACGCAGTACACTCAATTTCTCCAAGCGATGCGATGTAAACTGTATTTTTTGCGTGATTAGATGTCGACATTGCTGCAAGCATAACACTCGCTGTTAGCGCCAAAATCACTATGGCAATCATAGTAATGAATACTGTCATCGTTGATTTTGAATAAGTTATTCTGCGCATTTACTCTCCTCCTTTATTTAAATTACTTAAAAGATTTTACAAAATCTTTATAGTAGGTGCCACCAAGTTTCTGTAGCCAGTTTAAGTACTTATCCTCGGTTGGTGTATTCATAATTTTGTAATAAAATGTCATCGTATCAATACTGCTAACTGACAAGCGAATTGTCGTTGTCTCCTCTGTTAGAGAGGAATCAAAGTACAACTTATTATCCGCACCATTTGTCACATCAACATATTCGCCTGGCGCTACGATTTTGCTAACAAAATATGTACTATATCCACTTGTCACCGAACTTTCTGAAGCCTTTACAAAAGTACGACTATCCCCGCTCGGTGTTGTGTCAACATAAGTTGTCCAATTATTATTTGAGAACACACTGTCCTTTGTCGGCTCGTGACCGTTATTAATCACCTGGAACATATACACAACAGAGAACTTTGAGTTGTTGTACAATGTTATAACCTTGCTTGAATCGATTGTTTCAAAGGTATCGTCATCGCCCAAATTGATTTGGTCAAACACATAATACCCGCCATCATTTTTTGTTGCCTTAAAACGTCTTATCTCATCTTCAGTGTAAGCGGAATTCGGCACACGTCTAGTTTCATCATGGCCAGAATACATTACAATCGTATTATTCTCTTGATCATTATATAAAATGTCTAATTTGTCGGTCGTGTACGTACCTAGAGTATCATTTGCATTATTGTTTACATTACGACTTGCCCATTCCACAATAAAGCCTGACGCAACTCCAGTAACATTACCGCTAGAGTCCTTTTTTTGCAAATATTGTGCTTGTGCAAGTTCTACCAAAACATTATCAGCTGTCGCACCAGTAAGCGTAATCGTCTGCCCGCTAGACGATTTACTCAGCACTTTACCATAGTAATATTTACCGCTATCCTGCAGAACCCAATCTTCACCAAAAGTGATTCCTCTAGCAAGAGGGGTCGCACGCATCACACATTCCATATCGTTTGTCACAGTAATAGTGTTTTCGGTAACTACTGCTTTTAAATCACCAACAACTGCGACTTGAGAACCTGCTTGGTTTTTTGTTAAAGTAATTGTAGCATACAAAATAGATGCGGTACTAGCAATAAACAACAAAACCACCGCAACTATAACAAGCACAAAAGGTGTTCTATGCGCACTTTTATTCAAAACTATGCCCTCCTTTTCACTATACTCGTACACTATTGTACACTATTTTTCTTCAAAAGTAAAATTATTTTACGCAAAAAATCCAAAAATTCTCAAAAAAATGACAAATTACTCGTGCATTAGGTTATTAAAGCGAATTTCTGCCTCTTTTTCACGTTCTTCTCGCTCCTTTCGAGCGGCTTCACGCTCGTACTCGGTCTTTTTGTCCAAAAATTCTCTGAAGTCCTCGTCGTTGTGCTTCTTTTCCAAAATTGCACGTGATAGCAACAGCCCCAACAACAAGCATATAAACACCGACAACACCACAATAAAGTAGTTTTGCACGAACATTATCACATAACCCAGATAAGGAATGCTCAAAACCATTCGCCCATGAACACTAGAAAAATCGATAATGTGCTTTAAGTCTTGATATTTAGGGTCATCACTGTTTGCGCCGACCATAACTATTACATTGCCCGCAACACTTTTTACTTTGTGAATATAATCGACGGACTTGTATGAATAACTAAGCACGTCACCTATTCTAACATCGCTTATATCCTTGACCGGCTGAATTACAACCATACTGCCGACACTAATTTCGTCTTTCATACTGTCTGTTGGCACAAGCCCGATTCTCAAACCTACAATTAACCCTAGCGCTACTGTAAACGCTACGATTAACACGATTGTCAGCAAAAAAGTATTGATAACATTAATTACGGTAACCGCACGACTCGGCACAACTTGACTAAATAAGTAATTGTCCGTAAATTCGTTCATTTGCCTACGCTTATAATTCCGTAATTTCAGCGTTTCGCTACTCGGTTCACTTGCTTGGTCGTATTGATCCAAAATCGCAGGATTTTTACCTTTGGGGTCGGGATTCTTGGGATCATACAATATCTCAACTGAATCGTTTCTTGGTTGTTCAGCACTAATTATCTCTTTGCGAGTTTGGTCAGGCTGATAGCCGTCTATTTGCTTTTGTTCCTTTTCATCTTTATCAAAATCCATATTTTCTCCTATTTTTTAAGGATTTACTATTATTGTACCAAAACACGACAAAAAACTCAAATGTTTCGCGGTATTTTTTTTATAAATTTTGAGTTTTATTTATTTTGTATATTTAAGTCGCATTTTATACCCTTTTACTTTGACAACTTTTTACCTTTACTCGCATAATATAAGGCATTTTTTAAGCACAATCGCCAAAAGTACAACAAAAAGACACACCAAAATCGGTGTGTCTTTTGCATACTACTCTTGAGATTCAACTTTTTTAGCTTCTCTTCTCAATTTTGCTGCTTGCCTACATTCTTTGCAACGAACAGGTTGCGAAAAACCTTTCTCGTTGTAAAACTGTTGCTCGCCTTCGGTAAAAACGAACTCGTTACCGCAGTCTTTACATACGATAGTGATGTCAGCCATCTTTATCCTCCATAAATAATCTAAAACTACGAAATAAGTTGTTTTTTTGTTTGAAAAAATTTTTATATCTTAGTTTTGTAGTCATATTTTATCATATAAATTACAAAAAGTCCAAAGTTTTGACAATATTTTTAAAAAATTTTGAATTTTCTTATTGACTTATGCCTAAAAAACGGTTAGTATATATCTATATAAATTTAAAAAACTTTTAGTTACGGCTTTTTAACGATTTTTTGATTTAATTTTGCGAATAGCTTGCTCTTTTTATATCCTATTATTTATAACGCAACAATCACCACAACACACGTTACTTAAATTAATTATGCGCAAAGGTAATTTCGGGGTGATAAGTTTACAAAATGCCGTAAAAACAAATTGAGGTAAAAATGAAATATACTTATGAAGTAAAAAATATAGATTGTGCGCAATGCGCCAAGCATTTGGAAACGAGTGTCGCACGAATCAAGGGGTTTAGTAACGTTCAGTACAATTTTGCAACGATGATGCTTTCTTTTGATTCTGAAATGACTAGCGACGAATTTTTTCCTGAGTTGCAACGTGCAATTTTTAGGACGGAACCTGATGCTGAGATTATTCACGACAACTCCCCCCTTTCTCACAAGAAAAGGAAGTTTGATTTGAATTTTGCTTTATTTTTGCTAGGAGCGGTTCTGGGATTTTGTGGCTGGCTAATTCCTATGCCTGTTGTGACGAAATTGGTTCTAATAAGTATTGGTGTCGCTTTACTGCTTTACAAAACAGCGTTCAAGGCGATGACGCAACTTTTTCAAGCAAAAACGATTGGCGAAAGTTTGCTAATTACTATTGCTTCGCTAGGAGCGTACGGACTAGGACTTTTCCACACGATTACAGAGGGTTTTAGCGAACTTGGTGAGGGGCTTGAGGAAAGTCTTATTGTGATTATACTTTATAGTATCGGGAAAATGCTAGAGTCAAGCGTCCTCAAAAAATCTCGCAAGAATATCTCCTCTCTTTTGGAGGTTCAGCCTGAATTTGCGATGCTTGTTCATGGCAATCACGAGCATAAAGTTCACCCAAAGGACGTCAAAATCGGTGCAGTTATCCGAATTCGTCCTGGTGAACGAGTACCGCTAGATGGAATCGTGGTTGGCGGTAGCGCAAGCGTGGACACGAGTCACATTACGGGCGAAAGCTTGCCAAAAGCCACAAAACTCGGCGCTGAAGTTTTGTCTGGGACGATAATTTTGGACGGCGTTTTGGAATTACAAACGACGAGTATGTACAAAGACAGCACTGTTTCACGAATTATGAACTTAATTGACAACGCAAACGACAAAAAGAGCAAAACGGAGACAGTTATTAATCGTTTTGCAAAATGGTACACGCTAGCGGTTTTGTCGGTAGCGGTCATTGTTTTGGGTGTTTACGCAATTATTGGCAATATTATAACGGGAATTGAGCAGAGCCTGATTTTGCTATTCATCTCCTGCCCTTGCGCCTTTGCGATTTCAGTTCCGTTAGCATATTTTAGCGCACTAGGTAAAGCTAGCAAAAACGGAATTTTAATCAAGGGTAGCAACTACTTGGATGTTTCGGCGAAATTAAGTCACATTTATTTTGACAAAACAGGAACGCTAACGACGGGGAATTTCGTGGTTAAAGACGTTGTATCTTTAGACAAAAAATATTCCACGCAAGACATCCTAAAATTCGCTGCCCTCGGCGAACAAAACAGTATTCACCCTATCGCAAGAGCGATAACCCACAAAGCGCACGGGATTGCTCTTGAAAAAGTGGATAATTTCGTAGAAAACAGCGGAACGGGTGTATCGTTTACCTATAAAAACGATGTTGTGTTTGTCGGAAACGTCACGAGAGGCAATTCGGACGAATTAACTAGCGTGCAAGTTATGGTAAACGACAAACCTGTTGGTAAAATCTTACTTGCTGATTCGCTAAAACCTAGTTCGGTGGAAACTTGCGAATACTTGCGTTCAAGACGAATTTCCTTGAGTATTTTGAGTGGCGATAACGAAAAAGTTACTAATCACGTGGCGGAGATTTTGGGAATTACCGACTATCACTCGGGACTTACGCCAGAACAGAAATATCAAATACTAGAACAGCACATTACCACGCAAGGCAAAGGGAAATTTACCGCATTTGTGGGCGACGGAATCAACGATGCGCCCAGCTTGTCAAGAGCGGATTTGGGTATCTCTATGGGGCTTGCAGGCTCGCCCGCTACCGTTGAAGCAAGTGATATTGTAGTCGTTGACGACAATCCGTCAAAAATCGGCGACCTAATCAAGCTCAGCAAATTCGCTCGTGGTATCGTTTGGCAAAACATACTTTTTGCGATAATCACCAAACTGCTTGTAATGATTTTGGATATTGCGGGAGTACTTTCGGCAAGTGGTTTTGGTATGATAATTGCGGTAATTGGCGACGTCGGTGTAACACTCTTGGCAATTCTCAACTCGCTGAGGATTTTCCCGTATAATTTCGGACGCAAACGCATAAAGCAAACAAAAACAATCACCCCCGCCGAACCACACAACCACGCAAATTCTCATAGTTGCCATTGCGGTTGCGAGCATTCTCACGCACACACACAGATTAAGCACGCTGACGGAGAAAATTGCGGTTGCGACGCACACAAAAAACAACCTACCTCATCTCACACGCACTCAAATCATATTGATAGCGAGGCTTAGGCGAATTTATACAAAATTAGTCACAGTAATGCTGTGGCTTTTTTTATAACAAAAAACAAAGGGCCTAAAAATAGGTCCTTTGCTCTGTTTCCTTGGCATTACCGCTAAATTACTCAGCAGGTGCTTCTGCCAATGCCTTTTCGTACTCAGCAAGGATAAGCTCTTTTAAACTCTCCCTTGTCTCAGTGTTTAGAGGGTGAACAATGTCCTTGTAAACGCCCTCTGGTGTCTTACGGCTAGGCATTGCGATAAACAATCCTTGATTGCCGTCAATGACTTTGATGTCGTGGACTGCGAAACAATCGTCAATAGTTAGAGAAGCAACTGCTTTCAATTTGTTGTCATCTTTCTTGACGATACGAATGCGAATGTCAGTAATTTTCATCAAGTCGTGTACCATCCTTTTTCGTATTTAGCCAATTGCAGTAGAGCCACAATTAAGCCTACTTCAATAATACAATATTAAAATCGCAAATGTCAAATAAAAAAGCCCATAAATTAAAAATTTTTGCCAATTAATTTGTATCTGCCTAAATTTTGCCCCAAATTCGCCCTTTTATGCAATAAAAACTGCTTAAAAAGAAGAAAAAAACGAGGGCTAACCTCGCTTAATCTACAAAAATGCAAAATGCGATTTTGCAAAAATTACTTAAAAAAACGCCTGATTTCAATTTCAGCGGTTTCGGGAGCGTCACTTCCATGAATCAAATTTTCACGATCGTTACACGAATAATCGCCACGGATCGTTCCCGCAGGAGCGTCCAAGTACTTTGTAGGCCCCATAAAATTACGCATTCCCTTAATCGCATGCTCGCCCTCTACAATCATACCAACGACAGGCCCGCTCGTCATATACTCCTCAACTTCAGGATAGAAAGGGCGGTCAGTTATGTGAGCATAATGCTCTGCACACAACTCTTTTGTCATTGTAAACATCTTCATATCCACGATTTTGAAGCCCTTTTTCTCAATTCTGCCAACGATTTCGCCTATTAATCCCCTGCGAACAGCGTCGGGCTTTAACATAATATAAGTTCTCTCAGTTTCCATTTCAACCTCACTAATAAAATAATGCTTCTAGTTTACCATAAACAACCCCTACTGTCAATAATTTCACGCAAATTTACAGCAAGTTCTTTCGTTTTACGCATAGTTTCTGTAATATCTGCACAAAAATTCACCCAAAACCGTTGTAAAACACAATTTACTGCTGTTTGTATTTGGCGCCACAATACGGACAGCGCATATTATTTTCACCGATTTCAATCGGCGCACCACAACGCAAGCAGTTATTTGTCGCTAACACGACTTTTTTCTTCGGCGCACTGTTTTCGTTCGGTTTTAATGCTTCGCCGTCGTAAATAAACCCCGTAATGTAGCGCTTGTTAATTGCCTTGGTTATGCTCTCCTTTGCGACTTTTTCGCTGATTTGTAATTGCTGTGCAACCTCTTTATTTGTGGTCAAATGCTCTTCCATAACCGCATCTACCACCCGCCTTAAGTTCTTTAAGTTACCGAAACTTATCCACGCAAACGGCATACCATAAAAGCCAAACACCGTAAATAGTATTCCCAAAACAAGTGGCAAAACGCTTCCGCTTATCGCCGAAACAATAATAATCGGTATGCCCAGCACGAAAAACACGCTTAGAATAATCGCCAGCACCAGCATTTTTATAATGTCGCTGTTAATTTTACTAGAATTTGTTTTACTCATAATGTCCCCCAATAAAAAATTCTAGTCTATATTGTACTACAAATTTTGCGATTTTAAAAACGATTTTAGCATATTGATAAAATTTGACTTAAAAACACACTTTTATGCAATTTTATAGTACTATGCACTTGGTTTTTTTACATATTTACACAACGAATTTTATTAGCAAAAGTAAATTCCGCCCACAACTAAGTACTATGCAAAATAACGGCAGTTCCTTCTCTACCCCCAAAAACCGCATAACAAAAGGAAAAGACTGCGTAAAAGCAATCTTTTCTCGTTTTTTATCGACAAGCGAATTCGCTTGCGTTACTACTTATTCTCTGGCAAGTCCTCACGAGTCACACTGTCAGGTTCTACGATAATGCTATTGACTTTGTTGAGGAAATTCGTCGCCTTTTTCTCAAGTTTGCACGCATAGTAGAGTTCTACAAGCATTGCAATACCGTTGATTACCAAGAATAACCCAGTAAATACCGTAATCAGTATTACGTTTACAATTGGTTCATAGAACGACAAAATTCCTAAGCAAATCAGCAAAACGCCCCAAATAATGTCTACCCACCAACCGCCGAAATTCAGTCGCTTGACGTCAAACGCAGACACGATTCGAGCAAGTCCACAAAACACAATCCACATACCAAATAGAATTGGCAAAGCGTTAGTTACCATTGCGTTGTTAGAAAGCACAAGAATTCCCAAAATTATCGTGGCAATTCCGCCCAAAAGCACCCAACCTGCGCCCAGAATCATCTTTTTGGTCGTAACATATGCGCCGATTGAACTGATACCTGAAATTATCAAGCAAATACCCAAGAAAGTTGACAAGCCCGACAGCGTTCCCGCAGGACTGCAAAAGCACACAATACCTGCAGCAATCAGCAAAACAGCGGTCAGTCCCCAGCAAATTTTACCCCAAATACTCATTTTTTCATCTCCTTATATTAATATGGCATTATTTTATATCAAAATTTCAAAATTATCAACACTTTGCGCCAATTTTCAATTTTTGAACAAATCCGCCTTTTTAGTCCAACACTTCAGCCCCTTTTTTGAATTTACGAAAGCGCACCCGCTGTTGTTTTAAAAATGCAAAACATCCTTATTACCGGACTAGGTTCACCTAGTCCGTCATCCTGAACCCGCCATCGCAGTGTATCTGTTGAAGGATCTGTGAGGCGGTTTTACCGCTGAACCCCAAATTAAATAATTAAAGGATACAATCCGTTTTACATAACAAAAAGGCAAGCATATTGCCTTTTTGTTTTTAATCTGGGTTCGCTCCGCTCACAGATCCTTCGAATATAGGCTTGCGTGGGTCGACGCTCAGGATGACGGAACGGAGGGAAGTTATTTTATTTATTCCTATTTGGGTTCGCTCCGCTCACAGATCCTTCGAATATAGGCTTGCGTGGGTCGAGTCTCAGGATGACAACCGAACCGAGATTCAGCACTCGTGGTGCAGGACAAGGGAAGCAAAGTATGACCCTTGCGGTCATACGAACGACACGCAGTCAAG
>CAVEBU010000017.1:0-30129 GCA_963614045.1 Alistipes finegoldii
CTGCGCAAGCCTATATTCGAAGGATCTGTGAGCGAAGCGAACCCAGATAAAAAATACTGATTTTTCATAAATTCTCTTAAATTACCCCTCAAAAATCTTCAAAAAATTAAAAATTTTTAAAAAATTTCAAAAAAAGTGTGTTTAAATGCTTGACAAAGGCATATAATAGTGATAGTATTTTAGCAGTCAACACGATAGAGTGCTAACAAAAGAGTGTTGACAGTGCTAAACAAAGGAGGACTAAACTTGCGTGATGAAGATTTGAGCGAGAGAAAGCGGGCAATTTTGATTAATGCGGTAGAAAGTTACATACAATCGGCGAGTCCGATTACGAGTAGCAATGTGCGTTCCACGTGTTTTGGCGATTTGTCTACGGCGACGTTGCGAAATGAGTTGAATGCGCTGGAGGCGATGGGGTATCTTAAGCAACTTCACACGTCTAGCGGGCGAGTTCCGACGGCGAAAGGGTATCGGTATTATGTCAACGAAATTATGTGTGATGTACCGCTTGACCCAGCGATTTTGGAGGATATTCACGCAATTTTTGAGAATCGTGCTGTGTATTTGGGCGATGTGGTCAACGAAATTGCTAACGTAGTGAGCAAGGCGACGAATTATCCTGCAGTTGTGATGCTGAAAGGTTTTGACAAATTGCAGATAAAAAATGTCAAAATCATTTCGTTACTTACGGGGCAGGCGCTTGTTTTGATTGAGACCAACAGTGGAATAATCAATAACTTTATGCCGACAAAAGCGGATATTCCGACGCAAACGTACGTAGATGCGAGCAATTTTTTGACGAACACGTTTCGTAACAAGACTGTGGCGGATATGATACAAAATATTGAGGAATATCGCACGCAAATGGGTCAAGATTTGCTTGAATTTCGTGGGATTTTTGAGAAGCTGATTGAATCGCTTCGGGAATTCGGTGAGACTTTGGCGCACAAGTCGGGTGTCACTGCTCGTGGCGAGTTGAAACTGCTCAATAGCCCTGAATATCACGATTTAAACAAGGCAAAAAAGGTTATTGACGTGCTGACAAACCCTAGTGAAATTGAGCAATTATTTGACGATTTTACAGGCGACGAAGATGTTTCGTTTAAGATTGGTGTAGAAATTCCTGTGGCTGACTTGCAAGATTGTGCAATCGCAAAAGCTGACTATCAAGTTGACGGCGAGAGTATCGCAAGCATTGGAATAATCGGTCCGCAACGAATGGATTATCAAAAAATCGCCAGTGCGTTGAAATTCGTGGTAGGCGAATTTGAGAATCTCAAAAAATTGGACAGCACGCAAAAAGGAGATGAGATAGATGAAGAATAAGCATCATGACAAATCTTACGAAGAGGAAGAAGAAATCTTGAAAGAAGAACAGGAATACGATGCGAGCGAAGAAGGTTGTGAAAATTGTGCGGAAGTTAGCGAACCTGAACTTGACGAGCGTGACATTAAGATTTCGGAGCTAACTAGCGAACTTGAAGAAAATCGGCAAAAGATGGTGCAACTTATGGGAATGCTTCAGCAGTTGCAAGCGGATTTTGACAACTATCGCAAGCGAAATGCGAACATATCTAGCGAATCGAGGCAAAAAGGTATTTTTGATGCGGTGAAGTCGCTTTTGCCTGCCTTTGATGCTGTCAAATCTGCGCAGAAGCAAATTACGGACGAAGCGACTTTGGAGGGGCTAAATATGGTGGAACGGGAATTGCTTTCGAGTCTTACTGCTCTAGATATTGAGCCTATCAAGACGGTTGGTGAGCAATTTGACCCGAATTTACACAACGCTGTTTTTGCCGAAAGTGTGGAAGGTGTCCCAAGCGGACAAATTCTAGAGGAATATAGCACAGGTTACACCAGTCCAAATGGTGTGGTGCGGTTTGCGACTGTGAAAATTGCAAAATAAAATAATGTTTGGAGCAATCTAAACTTTATATATAAATAATAAAGATTATTAAGGAGAATAAAATTATGTCTAAAATTATTGGTATTGACTTAGGTACAACCAACTCTTGTGTGGCTGTAATGGAAGGGGGCGAGGCTGTCGTTATTCCAAACGCAGAGGGTTCTCGCACGACCCCTAGTGTGGTGGCATTTACAAAAGATGGCGAAAGGCTTGTAGGACAGGTGGCAAAACGCCAGGCTGTCGCCAATCCAGAACACACTGTTTCTAGTATAAAGAGGGAAATGGGTTCTGACTACAAAGTTTCAATTGAAGGGAAATCATACACACCGCAAGAAATTAGTGCTATGATTTTGACCAAACTTAAAAACGATGCTGAGAGTTATTTGGGGCAAAAAGTTACGCAAGCGGTAATTACTGTACCTGCTTACTTTACGGACAGTCAGCGTCAAGCTACAAAAGATGCTGGTAAAATCGCTGGTTTGGAGGTTTTGCGTATTATAAACGAGCCAACGGCGGCAGCGCTTGCTTACGGACTTGACAAAGGCGAAAATGCTAACCAGAAATTGCTTGTATTTGACCTTGGTGGTGGTACGTTTGATGTGTCAATTTTGGAAATCGGCGACGGCGTGTTTGAAGTAATCGCTACAAAGGGTAACAACCGTTTGGGTGGTGATGACTTTGACCAACGTATTATGGACTTGCTTATTAAGGAATTCAAGGCGCAAAACGGTATTGATTTGTCCGCTGACAAAACAGCTGTTCAAAGATTGAAAGAAGCAGCTGAAAAGGCGAAAATTGACCTTTCTGCAACTATGAAAACTACAATTAGTTTGCCATTTATTAGTGCGGACGCAACAGGGCCAAAGCACCTTGAGTATGAACTTACTCGTGCAAAATTTGACGACATTACGAGCGATTTGGTAAAACAAACTATTGACTTAACCGAAGCCGCTCTTAAGGACGCTAAACTATCAAAGAACGACATAAGCAAAATTATTTTGGTCGGTGGTAGTACTCGTATCCCTGCAGTTTGTGACGCTGTAAAGAATTTCGCTGGTAAAGAGGGCTACAAGGGAATTAACCCTGACGAATGTGTTGCAATTGGTGCTGCTATTCAAGGTGGTGTATTGGGTGGCGATGTAAAAGACGTGCTTTTGCTTGATGTTACTCCACTTTCTTTGGGTATTGAAACTTTGGGCGGTGTGTTCACTCGTATTATTGACAGAAACACGACTATCCCTACAAAGAAGTCGCAAGTGTTCTCAACGGCAGCTGACAATCAGCCAAGCGTAGATATTCACGTATTACAAGGTGAGCGTGAGTTTGCAAAGGATAACAAAACTTTGGGAAGATTCAACCTTTCGGACATTCCACCAGCACCAAGAGGAGTTCCGCAAATTGAGGTTACATTTGACATCGACGCAAACGGTATTGTAAACGTTAGCGCAAAGGATTTGGGTACTGGCAAGGTTCAACAAATTACTATTACTTCAAGTTCTAATATGAAAGAAGAGGAAATTGACGAAGCAATCAAAAATGCCGAAAAGTACGCAAAAGAAGACAAAGAGCGTAGAGAAGTAATTGAGGAGCGCAACCAGGCAGACTCTATGATTTTGGGACTTGAAAAGGCTTTAAGAGAGAACGGCGACAAGATTGGCGAAGACGACAAAAAGAAACTTCAAGACGCCATTGAAAAAGCAAAAGAAGAGATAAAATCGGACGACAAAGAGAAGATTCGCAGTGCAATTGAAGAGTTGTCAAAATCTAGTCAAGATGCAATTACAAAGTTGTATCAAGCAGGCGCTCAAGCAGCAAAAGAAAGCGCAGAAGCCAACAAAGACGAGAAAAAGGACGAACCTGATGTAGAGGTTCACGATGCAGACGCAAAACCTGCTGAATAATTATATGGAGCGAAAAATTGGCACAGAATTATTATGAAATTTTAGGAGTAGATAAAAACGCCAGCGCTGATGAAATTAAGTCGGCATATCGTAATTTGGCGAAGAAATATCACCCCGATTTAAACAAGGATAATCCTGAAGCTGCCACAAAATTCAAGGAAATCAACGAGGCTTACGAGGTTCTGGGGGATGCTACCAAAAAAGCTAATTATGACGCTTACGGTAGTGCAAGCGGGCCAAATCCTAACGATTTCTTTCATGGCAGTCAAGGTGGTGGCGCTGGCGGATTTGATTTTGATCTGGGTGATATATTCGGTAATATTTTCGGTGGCGGATTCGGGAGAAATTCGCAATCGGGAACAGGATTTAACCCAGTTATGGGACGAGATTTAAGCGCTAGAGTTAGTCTAACTTTTGAAGAGGCTATTAAAGGGGTAAAAAAGGATATTACTTATATTCGTACTGAAGAATGTAGCGAATGTCATGGCACTGGCGCAAAAAATGGTACAGAATATTCCACATGTAGTGAATGTGGTGGTAGCGGGTATGCGAGATACAATCAAGATACGATTTTTGGCCGTTTGACACAAAGCGGACCTTGTAAAAATTGTAACGGAACGGGTAAGGTTATCAAAGAAAAATGTTCCGCTTGTTCAGGTAAAGGGGTAAAACGTGGTTCTTATACATTAAGTATCACAATACCAGCAGGAATTGACGACAATCAAGTAGTCACAGTGCGTGGTTACGGCGATGCGGGAGTACGTGGCGGGCCTAGTGGCGATTTGCAAATCTTGGTTAGCGTGGGCGAACATCCGTTGCTTAAGCGTAACGGCAGTGATATTCTACTTGATGTGCCGATTCCGTTCACTTTGGCTATGACGGGGGGGAAGGTTGTAATTCCTAGTGTTGACGGCAAGTTGGAATTGACGATTCCTGAGAACACTCAAAGCGGGACAGTACTCAAACTTCGTGGCAAGGGTGTGAAGGAACTTAACAAAAATTCTTACGGTGATATGCTAATTACTATAAAAGTCGAGTTACCAAAACTTGGCAGAAACAAAAAAGCAGTCACTCAAATTTTGGAAGAGCAATTCCCTCTGGACAAATTTGACAAGTTTAACGAATACAACAAGAAAGTTAAAAATCTCAAATAACAGATTGTTTATTCAAGATTAAATAAAAGGATACAATTGAATTTTCTCTGTATCCTTTTTGTTTAATTATCTCGCAACTTGTTAACCAAATTTGTGTGTGTTTCCAAAGTCGATTTTGCAATGGCAACGTTATGCTGTGCCATTAAATTCTGCGTTGCTGTAAATTCGTCGTTTAAACCGCTTGAAAATTCTGAATTGGTGGTATGTGGTGGGGAGAGAGGGGGTTGATTTTGACCACCCAAAAGTCCGTTTAGGTTTAATTTGGGTAAAATTTGCAATAATCTTACTAAATCAAACCCTGTAGTTGTGTTTGCTTTTTGCGGTGAAGAAGTGACTTTTTCCGCCGAAATATTGACAATATGAGCGTTATTTGTGTCAAAATCAAATCTTTTCATAATATTTCCTTTTAATTTACCCCAAATTAATTGACTAAATTCTATTTTAATGCTAATATATGATAGCAACTTTACTTTTGTGTATTCAAAGGAGACTAGAATGTCTATTACGAACTTTTTTAACAAAACATTTTTTAAAGTAGTATGCTTACTGTTAATTATTACAACTGTGGGCGTGCTTTTTACGGGGTGCGGACTGAGTAAATTTAGTGACGGGCCCAAAGACTCTGACGCTGTGACAGGTAATGGTGGCTTGGCTGTGACCAAGGGCGACTATTTGTATTTTGTCAACGGTTACAAGGGAATTGAAGACATCGGCGATAGTAATCATTTCGGCAAAGTCGAGCAATCGGCTGTATTTAGAGCGAAACTCACCGATGGCAAAGTGACAGAGAATACAAAATACGACGACGAGGGCGAAGTGATTTTTGACAAGACAAAGTCCTTGAAAGATGTTGATATTCTTGCGTCAAAAATTGCGGGTTACGAGTATACAAAGCTGTATATTTTCGGCGACTATCTCTATTACTCTACGCCAAACCATTTGCGTGACAAGAGCGGTACGATTTTATCAAAGTATATAAATATCTACCGAATTAGAATTGACCGTTCGGGGTCAAACGACTTAATTTACTCTTCCGCTAGTGAAAACACCAGTGTAACGTGGTCTATGCACCAAGTTGGCGACAAGGCTTATATGACGATTCTTGACGGTGAGAAGTTAGTTGTTATCGCAAACAATACCAAGAGCGCCGACTTTAAGCAAAATGTTGTGGCTGAGAAGAATATTACTTCCGCTTCAATGCCAACTTATGCAAATAGTACGGACAAAGTAAGCGAGATTGACCACAAAATCTACTTTACAGAGAAAAACGACGACGACAGCACAACTGTTGTATTAAAGAGTTATGATTTAAAGAGCAACAAAACCGCTGATGTTTATACGGGTACGGGTGTAAGTTACGAAATCAAGGGTACTTGTGGCGACAACTTGTATTACACCAAGACTCAAACAGGTGTAAATACCAAGATTTATGCGGACGACTTGATTAATCCTGCTGTTATGGTTAGCGCTCAAGCTTACGGAAGCAGTGCTGATATTAGGTCATATGCGTTGTCAGGTCAAACTGCTGAAACGTCAATTTTCTATTCGGACGGTACGAATTCGTACTATAAAATTGCGGGGAAAGACGCAGTGAAATTCTTGGCAAGCGACATTATTTCAAACATCGTCAAGGTTCAAGGCAATTACATTTACTACCTAAACAGCAGTTCGCTTTACTGTGTGGACTTTACGAAAGCGGGTCAAACTGGTACATCAGTTATTCCGTCTAGTGTTACACCAAAGGGCGATATTGTAAATAATTTCAGTGTGGACGGCAAAAAGATTTACTTCTTCGTTAAATACACAGAAAATTACTATATGCACTATGTAAATTATGAGGTGTCGGAATATGGCGATAATCCATACACGCATTTTGTCGGGAAATTGCTTGAAGCAGACTATGTGACTGAGGAATAACTCACGCTAAATTTATAAGAAAGGCTTTTTGTGGCCTTTCTTTTCGTTTTCTTGCATATTAGAATTTTTGCGTGCATAAATTAGCGGTAACAAATCGTTCAAAGGAGTAAAAATAATGAACCCTTACAATATCTATCATGACATTGCGACCCGAACAAACGGTGATTTGTATGTAGGTGTGGTAGGACCTGTGCGAGTAGGGAAGTCCACTTTTATCACAAAATTCACCGAGCAATTTATCTTGCCTAACATTAGTAGTCAGAATTTGCGTGCGTGTGCGTTGGACGAACTTCCACAAAGTGCGGACGGCAATACGATTATGACCACTCAGCCGAAATTCGTACCCGCCGAAGCGGTGCGGGTAGATTTGGGGAACAACGTTGTCGCAAACGTCCGCCTTATTGACTGTGTTGGTTACCTTGTAGACGGAGCGACAGGACATACCGAAGGTGGTAAAGCTCGTATGGTGCAAACACCTTGGAGCGCCGAACCTATGGCGTTTGAAACCTCTGCCGAAATTGGCACTCGCAAAGTCGTGACTGAGCATAGCACTGTGGCGGTTTTACTGACTTCGGACGGGAGTTTTGGTAGTATTGCAAGCGAGAATTTCACGCCCGCCGTCGATAAACTTGTGTTAGAACTTCGCCAACACGAGAAGCCTTTTGTCATAGTCGTAAATTCCACGCACCCCCACTCGCCCGAAACGGTGAATTTCGTCGCCCAAATGGAGCAGAAATATTCGGTTAGCGCAGTGGCAATTGATGTAGCAAAGCTAAATTCAGACGACGTGCTGACAATTTTTGACCACATTTTGCAAGAATTTCCGTTTGTTGGTATTGAAGTCGATATTCCTCAATGGCTGACCGCCTTGCCGTTTGACGACCCAATTATTTGCGAAATCGTGGAGGAGTTGAAGCGTGTCGGCGACGGTGTGATGAAAATCGGCGATTTTGATAAGGGTAGTATCTTGTTTGAGAATAGCGAACATTTTGAGCCGACAGTTTTATCAAGCATTGAGATGGGCGAGGGTAAAATTCTATATTCAATCGTGCCGAAAGAAGAACTTTTCTACAACGTCCTAAGTTCGCAATGCGGTATAAAAATCAGTAGTGATTACGAGTTAATCGCCGAAATAAAATCGCTTGCAACAGCAAAACTTAAGTATGACAAACTCAGTTCCGCACTTGATTCGGTAAACGAAACAGGTTACGGGGTCGTGCAACCCGATATAAGCGATTTGCAACTAGACGAACCCGAAGTAGTTAAGCAAGGCGGGAATCGTTGGGGGGTAAAAATTCACGCTACAGCACCAAGTCTTCACATAATGCGTGTCGACCTTGAAACAGAAATAAGTCCGCTCGTCGGCACGCAAGAGCAGTCCAACGATTTAGTTAAATTTCTTAATTCTGAGGCAAGCGAAAACCCTGACGGAATTTGGCAAACAAATATGTTCGGCAAGACAATTCACCAGCTTATGAGCGAGGGAATTAACACCAAAATCACCGCAATGCCCGTCGAAGCACAAAAGAAAATGCGCAAAGCTCTTACACGCATCGTAAACGAGGGCAAGGGCGGAATAATTTGTATTTTGTTGTAAAATAGAAAATGTTACTTATAGGTAGCATTTTATTTTTGCTATTGCGTAAAATATTAAAAAAATGACAGTTTCTTTATCAAAACATCTTAAATAGTTTGACTTATTTTCTGCGTAATGCTATAATTAAGTCCATGATAAATTGAGGATTTGTCACAATATAAAAAGGAGTAAATCACTTTATGTTGAAGTTTAATAGAAAATTTCTGGTTTTACCAATAATGATTTGTCTAATGCTTGCAACTTTGTGTACTTTCGGCTTCGCTGGTTGTAGTTCGGATAAGCTGACAGTCACTTTTGATGCTGGTGACGGATATTTCGTTGTGCAAGGCAAGACGCAGAAGCAATTTAAAGTTGAGGTGGAATCGGGTAAAAAGATCGACCCCAAGACTATTTTGTTGCCTGAAAGGGCTTCCGACCTAAGAAATACTTACACGTTCGACGGTTGGGATTACAATATTTCCGACAAGGCAATTACGGAGTCAATCACGATTAACGCTCAATGGCAGAAAGCTGACCGCAAATATACAGTTACGTTTGACGCTAGGGGTGGTAAGTTTGATAGCGGTGCTAGTGTGATTTCAGGCGAATACAAGTATGAAGAAACTATAAAAAAGCCTGCTAATCCTACAAAAGACTCGGACGGCAAATTTACGTACACGTTTGCCGGCTGGGACAAGACTGTTAGCGAAAAAGTGACGGGCGATGTTACTTATAACGCTAAATGGTCAAGCACTGAAAACAAATACACAATTACGTTTAATTTAAACGGCGGTTCTGTTCAAGTAGGCGAACAAAGTTTGACCAAATATGTAAATAACGCTATGAAATTCGGTGAGACTGTCAAATTGCCTGACGGTTACACTATTAACGCCAAAGAATCAACACAAGCTAGCGAATATGAGTTTGCGGGCTGGTTTAATGCAGAGGTTGGTGGTGAGGAAGTCAAAACCGTTTCGGCAACCACAACCGTCTATGCGCATTGGACTGAAAAGCCTAGAATGTACACAATCACATTTGACGCAGGTGCTGGTGAATTTACTGGTGGTGCAAAAACTGTAGCAGTGTCTCTTACGTATGGTTCGAAAATCGAGACTACATTAAAGCCAACTAGAGCGTCCGATAATACTTCTAACTATACTTTCACAGGCTTTAATATCGGTGCTGGTGCAAAAGTAGAGGGCGACGCAACATATACTGCACAATATAACGTTTCTACAAGGTATTACACGATTACATTTAATGCGGGTACAATCGAAGGACAAAATGGTTACTTTGTAAATCCTGGTACGAAGACTTATACAAAATCTGACTACACTTACGGGGCTATAATTACAGCGCCTGAGGGTCTTACTATGGCATCGACCGTTGCATACACGTTTACGTCTGGCGGTTATGATAACGGCTTTGTGTCTGGTACAACAACGGTAGATGGCGACGCAACATATACTGCGCAATGGACAACAGCTGATAGAGAATATGTAGTTACTTTCTATGCGGGCGACGGTGCGAAATTTAGTAATGGCGAAAACATGATTACAACAAAGCTTGTTTACAACACAGTTGTTACCGTTCCTGAGACGGCGAAGAACCCTCAAAAAGATTCAACAATAGATCGCTCTTACACGTTTACGGGTTCGGACACTTCTACGGGGTATGTTTTTGTAGACAAAAAGGATAAACCGCTGACTTCGGACGTAAAAGTAACGGGTGATATGTCATTTACTGCAACTTATACGGAAAGCACTCGTGTGTACACTGTAACCTTTAATGCGGGTGACGGGGTATTTGCTGACGGCAAGAAAGAGGTTACGCAACAGGTTAAGTACGGCGAAAAACCTGTTATGGAAGGATTTGTCTACCCAACGCAAGACGCTGATACTTACGCAACATACGAATTTAAGGATTGGGGTAAAGATGTAGTCGCAGTGGACGGCACTGATAATACCCTATCTTATACCGCACAATATACAGCGACTGCTAAGACATATACCGCTACCTTTATGACTTCAAGAACGGACGGAAAGCTGGTTAAAACGTACACGTTTAAAGCAAGCAAAGGTTCAGCGCCAACGCTAACTGATGATGAGTACGCAGAGTTAGAAAAAGCATGCAGAGAGATAATAGGCGAGGGATTTGCGGGTAAGTTGAATCTTCAGTTGCATAACTATAGTGAAGTGTTCTATATTGACGAAGGTAACGTTTATGAGTATGGTAACGGTATGAAGAATAACCCTTATCTAATCAACGACCTTGACTCGTTTAAAGCAATGCTTAAGAAATTGGATGGTTATTATCAGACATATAGTACGGGAAATTTGTTGGTGCAAAAAACAACTCTCATGCAAGCCTCCAACACTTATTACAAAATGATTGCCGATGTTGACTTTATGTACTACACCGACAACTCGCAAAATTGGTTTATCGGTCACCTTGATGCTCAAAAGAACGATACTGAAAACTACGCAATTAAGGGTATGACTGCAGAGATGTTTTCTAACAGATATGGCGCAATGTTTGCAAAGCTTTGGAACGCTGAGATTTCTAATCTTGACATCGTTTTGGGTGAGAGTATTGTAAACTTTGGTGAAAGGGCTTACGGTACTTCTGTAACATTTAAAAATGTAAACGTAAAGAATGCTGACAGTATTCAACAAACCTTCATAACTGCTGATGACACAAACGAATGTGCTTATGTATGCTTCTCTGTAGCGGACGCTTTGACTTTTGAAGACTGTACTAACTACGCAAACTATTCGGCTTCGGCATACTTTGGTATTTTCTTGGGTGGATTTACTGGCTCGAACAATACAGTTACTACAGGTCATAAGCTAACATTTACTCGTTGTGAAAACTATGGTGACGTATTCTCAAGCAATTGGGTTGGTATGCTTCTCGGTAACCCTTGCGCTCGTAACTTTGCTTACGACGTAAATGCTACTGATCCAACATCTAACGAGATAACAATTACCAATTGCGCAAACTATGGTTCAATTACGGCAACGCAGTACGGCGGTTGTGTTGCTACTAGTGGTAAAGGTTTTACTGCGGAGCAAGTAACGGCTTTGAATAAGCTTGTTCCAAATGCCACAAAAGGCGATAAGACAGGTTCATTTACGCCGATTACAAAATTGGCTGGCAAGTTGTCAACGGATAACAACAAATTCAACTTGACAAATAGTAGTTCTAACTATAAAGCTGGTACGTATGTAATTACATTGACTAAGTATGCGGTAGCGAAAGACGGAAGTACGGTGCGTGTAAACTACTCATATACAAAAGAGTTGACTGCAGAGGCTAACAGCATTGAGTTTGGTGGTCGTTACGACTTTATCGACCTCGAAAGTTACAAAGCCTTGACAGGTATAACTCAGGTTACATTTAATGACGATGACTGGAAAACAACAGTTGGTTACGAAGATATTAAATACGCTTTTGACGGCACCAACCACTATGTTGTATTTGATTTTGATGAGTTTGGTACTGACTATACGCTAAGCAGTGGCGTCTATACTGCTGATATTACTTACTATGTGGATGGTACGCTTACTGGTGTTGTAAGTTCCAAGATTTCTGCATATAAGCATTAATAAAGCGCACAGTAAACAAAATAAATTAAAAAAATGCGAGAAAAACTCGCATTTTTTGTTATGTTTCCGAGAGGTGAGGCGCTTTGCTGGTGCATTTTTGATTATATAGCGCAAGAATTTGTCATCGTAAAAAGAAATTGACTTAATTTAATTGCCAAACTGATTGTTTTGTGGTACAATAGTAAAAAATAGGAAGACTGGTATTTGGGGGCATAAAATGGCAAACAAGGTTGGGACAAATAATTTTTTGATACGGATATTATCTGTTGGCTTTCTTTTGGTGCTTATGCTTATTGGTGCGGTATTATCCGTCTTTTATCATGGTTCGGGTGAGATCTATATTTTGATCGCTCTGGTGATTGTGCCTGCTGTGGGCTTGCTTGTGATATACGTTATCCACTTTTCGTGGCTATTTCGTAGAGATAAGTCGGCGGGGGCTAAGGGGGAATTTTTCGTCCCTCCATTGTCTAGTGCGACAACGATTGTTATCTACGGTTCGGAGTTCGCTGACCCGTATTACAAGCAGTTGACTATGCCAAATTTTGTTGGCAAGCCGTTACCAAAACGCAAAGCCAAGAATAATCCCGCCCGCACCAAACCTGTGACAAAATCGACTTATGTTGAATATAGAGACAAGTATAACGGTGTTGAGCAGTCGCAAATGTCCTTTGCGGATTGGATTGATGTGCTTCGTGATGATCCTGTTGTGGTGGAACAGAACGAGCGTTCGGCGGAATTGTCGGGCAAGTTGGATGATGAAGTTTTGAGCGAATATCGTGAAAAAATTGCGGACGCCACCCCGATAGTTGAGAGCGAGGGCAAAATTTTGTTGCCTGCTTGGGACGACAAAAACAAGGGCAAGAAGTTTTCGTCAAAACATAGCGCTGTTACAAAACAGACGGAAAGTGTCGCAGTAGAGAATTCTATACAAAATACGGATAGAGCGATTGAGCAAAAAGCCAAGCAAAAGTCTAGTGACAAAACAAAAGTCCGTTCGTCTGTGGGTACGATTACCCCAAGCGAGCAAAAAGCAAGTAAACTAAAGTCGGGTGTTACGCCAAAGGCAGATTCACAGAAGAAGATTCTGCTTCACAAAAAGCCGAAAATTGACAAACGTGACGATTACGTTTTTCAAAAGTTACCTAATATTGACACCAACAAACCGATTAAATCGCTACTAAATGAGCGGTTTACATACTTAGAGATTAATACAAGGCAGAGCGCTTCACAAGAATTGTTGAGCAAAATGAGGCGTGATAACATAAGGCGGTAATTAAATGAAATTAACAAGATTCAGGGTTCAAAATTTTCGCTCGTTTGTTGATAGTGGCTGGATTGCGTGCGATTCTGTCACTGCGATTGCGGGGGTAAATGAGGCGGGCAAGAGCAACCTTTTGCGTGCCTTGTGGAAGCTTAACCCCTCGTCCAAAGCGGACAATAAAATCCTAAAAAACGATATCCCGATTGACAGATTTGACGAAATTATGGACGGTGAAAAGTTGCCGATTTTCATTACGGCGGAATTTCACTTGCGTCCCTACGATAAGGAATTAATACGCAATAAGTTTAAATCGTGCGCAAGTTTTGACAACGTGCGTGTTTCTCGTTATTTGAGCGGTCAGTATTTAGTTGAATATCCTGTGGCGATTGCGGGCGAATTTAGAAAAGCTTTGGATGAATTTGTTATCAAGATTATGCCAGGTTTTGTGTACTATAGCAACTACGGGAATTTGGATAGCAACGTCTATCTTCCGCAAATGCTTGCAAAGTTTAACAAAAACGGGGTCAACACAATTAGCAAAACGAAGCAAAGGACGATTAAACTTTTGCTTATGTATATCGGAATTACCCCAGAAATGCTGATTTGCGATACGGGAATGCTTGCGACGGCTACAAATAATCAGCTAAAACTTACCGCTTCGCAATTACAAACGATTGTGGAAAAGCAGGCAAAATATCAGAAATTATTTGACGAAGCGGGCGTTCGTCTAACAAGAGAATTTAATCAGTGGTGGCGACAAGGCGAATACAAGTTTGAGTTTGCTTTTTCGGGCGGAAATTTGACGATTTTTGTGACGGACAAAAACGGAATCAAAGCACCGCTTGACGACAGAAGCGTGGGAATTCAGTGGTTTTTGTCCTTTTTCCTCGTCTTTTCGCTTGAAAGCCAGCTGTTTCTTAATAACACAGTTATGCTACTCGATGAGAGCGGGGCGACCTTGCATGGACTTGCGCAAAAAGATTTGGTCGTTTTCTTTGACGAATTGGCAAAAACTAACCAAATCATTTACTCAACGCATAGCAGTTTTATGCTTCCCGCCGAACATCTTGACCGCACAAGAGTGGTCTACAAGGACAAAAAGGGGCATAGTTTGGTGAGTAGCGATATGACTTTTGTGGAGGAAAATCGTTCTAGCGAAGCGGCAATCGTGCCTGTAAGCACTGCAGTAAATATGCAAGTAAGTTCGGCGGTGCTAAAGGACAGTTTACCGCTAATCGCTATGGATTCCGCCGTAGAAGTGTACTTGAGTTGTTTCAAAAACTACTTTATCGAAACGGGGCAAATTTCTAGCGAAATGATTAAAATGCCACTTTTGGTGCTGATTTCTACTCCTGACGGGGCGGAAGGTACGGCGCAAATTTTGGCAAAGCAAAATATTCTACCTTGCGTGCTAGTCGAAGAGAGCTTTCACACATATAAAATCGTGCCGAAATTAAAGAGCAGTTTTGGAGCGCAAAGCAATAAAGTCATCGTGCTGAAGGAAATTATTGGTATCAACACGATTGAGGATTTGATTCCGTACGAGATTTTTAACGAAAGTTGCGGGGAGATGTTTAAGCATTATTTCGGCGACGGCTTCGAGTTGAAACGGAATTTGCCGTTCGTAGAGCAAATTTCTATGGCTGATGTTATCAAAACATTGCCCGCCGATTTTCGTATAACGATTGCCAAAAATGTGTCAAGTTTTATCAACACCCACTGTAAAGACAAGAATTTGCGGGGTGCTGGCAAAAATTGGCTCCGTTTGTATGAACTTATTTATAGCAATTATAAATAGTTACTTAATGCATATAATAAGTAGTGTGTATATATTTGACTTTTTTATTTGCGTATGTTATAATTTTGCATAACCTAATGGGCAACAAGGTGTAAATTTAGTAAAAAAGGAGGAGACTTTTGATCAAAGGAAAAATCTTCACGCCTGTAATTATGATATTAGTTATAATTATGACAGGCTTGCTGTTTACTGGTTGTTTTGATGATGATTCGGACACGTATAATAGCTTTATGGCGAGCGAGAATCTCTACTTCGATGGTGAACAGACTATTTCTATTTCTCCGAGCGAGTATAATGAAACATCGACCTTTTTGGACACAATTACCAAAGATGATGTAAAAGTGTCGTCGGGAATCTTGTCTGGCAAAACCGTCAAGAGTGTCGAGTATGTAGACGAGAATAAGATTAACGTCACTTTTAGCGGTAAAGTTACGGCGAAAGAACCTCAAGACGAACGAGATCGTATAGGCAAAATCACAATCTCGCATAAAGCGACCAAAAATGGAAAGGCGGGTAGTGTGTACGTAAAGGTTAACTATCATCCAAAAATGACTTGCTTTGACGCAGAATCTTTTAATACTACTTATCGTAGTGTGTTTACTTTGCCATACGGGTCGTTTATTTCGGAAAATGTGAACACTACTTTTATTACGGTACCAGGCTATGCTTATACGGTGGCAATTACTGATGAAGGCGGGCTTCAGATTGAGGTGAGTAATTTTACGCCGTTTGAAGATGATGATGGGCAGAAAGTTGAATTTCCGGTAGCGAAGATTGATGCAAATGTTACCACTTTCAATAAAGTGTTGTATGTGGAAGTTGGTAAAATATTGGCAGAGTATGATTTGGTGTAAAGGAGAATAGAATATGATGACAAGACAAACAAGACAAAAAGGTTTTATTCAGTTAATGCTAATTACGGTATCAGTCCTGTTAGTATTTCAACTGGTGTTTGTTGCTTTAAATTCAAACAATAGAAAGGTTGCGGTGCAACCAGTAGAAGCGGCAACGGAGCAAAATTGGTTTGACGGTGTGTTGAATCTCGTGCGTGGTGAAAGTGCTTCTATTATTACTGACAATATTCCGTCAATGGCGGGATTTGTATGCTCTCATGTTGTGAGTTATTTTGTAGAGAAGAACAATAATGAAAAATTTATTGCAGAAGTAAATAAGGTAAACGAGCGTGTAAAAGAGGTTCAGCAAGAGTTGAAGAATATCATTAATATGATTAACGAGCAAAATGCTGATGCCAAAAAGAGAGATTCTCGTAATACGCTTGACTCGTTCTTTAACGTGGTAGATACTTTAACGGCTACTATCGGCCCTATTTATGCGGGTTATGACAACATTGCGACTCGTGAACAAAGTGGTGAGCTAAATGAAGAGAACGCTGCAGCGGAAGAAGAACGTTTTTACGACAACAATCTTAAAAATATGGTGTTTGGTAACGGTACATCTACAGGTAGTCTATATTTGCAATTAACTACATTTATGGACAAAATTGTACAACCTAGCCGTACTCAAAACGAAACTTTGATGGAGCATTATTTTACCACATATGAGCATTTATGGGCTTTTGAAATGCAATCTTTTGCGCCTAAAGAAGAGTTCTTGGGGTATGTAATGAGTGCGTTGACGGAAGGGATAAATTTGTACACTTTCCAATCTGTATACGAATTAAATGTAGCGAAAAGCAACGAGGATACAGCACAGCAGACGATTTTGGAGAGCCGTTGGACAACGTTCAAGCAAAAAGCTGATGCTGCTACAGCATATATTAAGAAGGAAGTTACTGCATTAGACAAAGCTAAAGCAGAAAGTAAAGAAACGAATTCTACCTTGCATTACGCTTCGGGTAGTAAGGTTTCCAAGAATTTGTTTGTTGGTAGTGTCAGCGAAAGGTCTAACAATTTCTATACATATTTAGCATATTATCGTATTTCCAAAAGTAATAATAAAGCTGGATGTGTGTTCACTACGCTAAATTCGGACAAATTCATGTCGCAAATTCTACAAGAATACAAGAACTACAAGACAAATTACAGGAAAGATAGTAGCTTTACTTTGTCAGATTTCCTCAAAGAAATCGGTTTTAAGAGTGACAACTGGGATGTTGCAGGTTTTTATCGCAAGCAAAGTTTTACACGATCAGTTAATGAGAATTATCGTTCGGGAAAATGGGAGTTCTTCATTAATTATTATGATAATTCAGGTAACGAGGGATCTATGCGTTGCTATGGGGCAGTTGCTGGTGGAATAGCAGAACGGGGTCGTAGTAGAGCGGGGATTACTTACGAGGCACTAAATACTCAGTATTTGTCGTTCGTTTTGTCTAGTGGAGTAATGGTAGGTTCATACAATAACTCCTTTGATTCACGTGACGACTACAATGTTATCTGCCCTTCGCTAGAGTTAGTCGATGCCCTATACTCATGTAGTAGGATGTATAGTGATTATTCATCACAATTAGGTAAAGTTTGGTAAAATAAATTAGTAGGTAAAAATATGGAAAGAAGTATAAAAAATAGATTGCTTTTGATTATGATGCTTTGCTTGGCGGTGCCTGTGTTGATGTTTGCTGGTTGTGGTGAGGCGAAAGACGATTCGGATGATACTGCTTACGCATATTGTTCAACTGAATATAATGCGTCATTTGAAAATTACGGCTCGTTCTCAATTTGTGCGATGGATGGTTATGAATTGGAGAGGGATTTCTCTGATTTAAGTAAGTTCACTCTCGGGGGTGCGTTTGCTGGTATGAAAATTGAGAAGATGGCATACTATTCGGAAACTGATCGCATTGTTGTTGATTTAACAGGCACACTTGCTTCGGGAGATGGTGGTACGATTTCGGGTAGCGGAATTGTCAAGAATAAATCTACTAGCATTAATGTACGCATTACTCCAGCATACGCTAGTTCAAATAACAAAATCTTTGACAATGTTGAAGAGCAAATGATTACAATTGAGCTTGTAAATGCGTGCTTTAACAAGGATATCAAGGCGAGTGATTTTGCGCTAAGTGGTGCGTGCAAAAATATGACAGTCGCTTCGGTTTCAACTGATAGTACTGTTGACGATGAGGGGGGAACTGTGCTTTCTCAGACGGCTGTACTGACTTTAAAAGCGAATCCAACAGGCTCTGATCATGCATACATTGATATTTCTCAGAGTGCAACGACGTTTAACAAATCGTTGAGAGTTGTGCTAGATACTGATCTATATGGTGCTGTAATTCGAAACGACCACATCGACACAGATACTTTATCAGATATTGTATATGTTGATGCTGTAAATGTTTCATTTTCTGATACGATTGTGGCAAGCAATATCACTTTTGACGGTGCTTTAAAAGATTATGCGATGTTAAACGAGGTAAAGTTTGTTAATAAAAAACTAATTGCTCTCTACTTGACTTTCCCATATACTTTTGTATCAAGTGTGGTAACAGAGCAAGTCGATAATAAAGATGTGGAGTCTTTAAAATCCGGTGTTGGTTACATTACGTTTGATGAGAATTCTGTAGAGGAAAAGCACAAATTTACTTGTTCTACAAATATCGCTTCGCCTGAGATTGAATCTACAGTTGTCGTGAATGGTAATGTGATTACAATGCAGTTGAATTTGTTACACGAGCAATGGGGATTTGTTACAGAATATAACTCTTCGCTAACGTCTTGTGCAACTGGAGAGACTATTACTCCTACTAATATTTCTGTTAATGTTGTAGAGGAAAAATGTAGCGTAGAAATCACTTTGCCTAAGGATAGCAAGGGATTAATGGTCTTCACAATAGAAGATGCTTATGATATTGTTGACAGTGACGAAAAAGATGTGGAAGTGGATGTTAAAATATATGTATATGTCGCATAGGCAAAAGCTTAGTGTGAAAGTTTCGTACTTAAATTCGCTTTAATTAGGGCAAAATTAAATTTGCTCGAGCGAGATAGCGTTATTTAATATCAAAAATTTGAAAATGAACTCTTTAATTTGAATAATTGGGGGGTTCATTTTTTGACTTGAGATTTCGGCAGTTTTTTACCAAATTGTAAGCGTTTTGGTGTTTGTATGCTAAATAAGTGTGGCAAGTTGCTTTTAAAATCGTGTGTAGTTTTCACAAAAATTTCGTGTGGAGCATAAAATAAGGTGTACGGGCAAATCTTATGGAGGTAAAAAATGTCTTTCTTTTCTGGAATTAGGACAGAGCAGATTCCTGGACCGATTAGCGACAATCCGTTGCGTGGGCTGTGTGAAAAGGTGTGCATTCAGGTTAAAAAAGTCTTTGATGCGTGCCTAAAACAGCAACATGTGACGGATACGCAAGTGCAACTAAGCAATTTCACACCAGCGAATCCAACTTATCCGCTGACTTTTGTTTCGGGGCAATCTAGTCTAACAAACAAGCCGACATTATCGAACTTAACAGTGACCCGCTTTACTGATAGGCCGAATTTTGCGCACATTTCCGCTATAGCAAATATTCCTATTGAGATTGTTTACACAGATGCGAACGGTGTGCAAGGTGTGGCAAGCGGAGTGATTTCGCTTCCGCAAGACGTGGTACTATTTTTGCCACAGGCATCAATTGTGCCATATCAAGTTGAGCTTGTTGCGAGTGCAATTATTGCGCAAGGTACGATTGAAAATGGTATCATAACGCTGGAAGGTTGCGTGATGATGATTATCAAAATCGTGGCAGAAACAGAGCTTTTGATACCAAGTTACGGCTACTGTCACATTCCGCAATGTCAGGAATTTTCTACAAATGTGTGTCAAGGGTTCTTTGAGATGCCGTTGTTTCCGTCAACGACTCCGCTTAACCCAAACGACCAAAACTAACTAAACCATAAGATTTATCTCTACAAATTAGTCCAAAACGATAGTTTTGGGCTTTTTTCGTATTAAATAACACAAAAATCATTAAAATTACTTGATTTCCTTGACAAAATTTTATAAAATTATACTGAGGTAGTTTATGAAAATTTATGCGATAGGAGATTTGCATTTATCTACGGCGGTGGATAAGCCGATGGATATTTTTGGGCCAGGGTGGGAGAACCACTTCGAGCGGATCGTTGTGAGTTGGAAAAGTAAGGTGACGGACGACGATATTGTGCTTGTGCCTGGCGATATTAGTTGGGGAATGTATCCGCTTGAGGCGAAGCCCGATCTTGATTTGGTGTCCGCACTGCCAGGCAAGATTATTTTTACACGAGGCAATCACGATTATTGGTGGAAGTCTATCACGTGTGTGCGTAATTTGTTGGAAGAAAATCGTTTTGCGCTTCAAAATGATGCGGTGCGTTTTGACGGCGTAGTAATTTGTGGGACACGTGGCTGGGCTGTCCCCGAAATTGAGGGGAAATTTAAGGACGACGAAGATGAGAAGATTTTTAAGCGGGAAGTAATAAGGCTAGAGTTGGCGCTTCAAGATTTAACAAAGAAAAGACAAGCGGGTGACAAGGCGATTGTGATGATTCACTATCCGCCATTTAATGCAAAAATGCTTCCGTCCGAATTTACGAGGCTTTGCGAGAAGTACGAAGTTGATTTTGTGGTTTATGGGCATTTGCATGGTAAGAATTGCCGTTGCAAGTTGCATTTGGTTCAAAACGGAGTGGAATATTTCTTGACAAGTTGCGACCAAGTAAATTGCGAATTGGTGGAAATTTGCGAAGTTGGAGGTGATAAAAATGGAGTTTAAGCACATTCCTGTAATGCTTTCGGAGTGCATTGAATCGCTGAATATCAAACCTGACGGCGTGTATATGGACGGCACGACTGGTGGGGGCGGGCATAGTAGCGAAATCGCTAGTAGGTTGGATGAGAGAGGGACTCTGATTTGTTTTGACCTAGATAGTGAGGCGCTAAAAGTCGCTCGTGAGCGGATAAAATCTCGTGGCAAAGTAATTTTTGCGCATACGAATTACAAGAATTTTTTGCAAGTTCTACAAGACAACAATATCGACAAACTTGACGGAATTTTGGTGGATTTGGGAGTTAGCAGTTATCAAATTGACAATGCGAAGCGTGGTTTTAGTTATATGCAAGATGGCCCTCTCAAGATGACTATGGACGGCGAGCAAAAATTAGATGCCGAAACAGTGGTTAATACATATAGTGCGGAACGGCTTACGAAAATTTTTAGAGAATATGGCGAGGAGCGTTTTGCCAAGTCGATTGCCGAAAATATCGTGAAAAAAAGACAAATAGAGCGAATCACCACGACGACTAAATTGGCGGACATCGTTGCGGAAAGCGTGCCGATGAAGTTTCGTTTTGCGGGCGGGCATCCTGCAAAAAGGATTTTTCAGGCTATACGCATTGAAGTTAATGGTGAACTGAGCGGTTTGCGAGAATTTTTGTTTGATTGCGTACGAAAAGGGCTAAATCGTGGCGGACGGCTTGCGGTGATTACTTTCCATTCGCTAGAAGATAGGATAGCAAAAGACGTTTTTGCGGAATTAAGTACGGACTGCTTGTGCGATAAAAGTTTGCCTGTGTGTGTTTGTCATCACGTGGCTGAGGTCAAAAAAATTAGCAAAAAACCGATTTTACCGATGCCTAAAGAATTAGGAATCAACCCCCGTTCGCACAGCGCAAAATTGCGAGTCGTGGAGAAATTATAGTGATAATTTACAAAAATTAGGAGTATAGTATTATGTCTTTTGGTTCAAAGGATAATGTTACTGCCACTTTGGAGCGACCAACAACAGATAAGGAATTTGCTGAGTTGGTTGACAAAAAAGTTGAGCAAAATACGAAATTGGAGCGTATGATGGACGAGGTGGAGCGGGAAACTGCTCGCTTTGAGACGTCCCACACTGCCGAAAATTTGAGTAATGTTTACAACGAAATTGACAGACAGACGATTGCGACGATAAACGACGCAAGTGATGAAGTTGACGAAGTTGTTTCGCCACAAGAAACGAGTAGTTTAGACAAAATGCGTCAAACGAAGTCGTATCAAGATGTTGTGCGGACGTTGAAAACGCCCACCATTGAAATTGACGAAGTTGAGGCGTCAAAATCAATAAAATCGCCTAAAAAAGCGTCCAAGCGGTCTAGTAGTCGGGCGAAATTATGGATTGTGACAGGTGCTTGCTGTCTATGTTTACTTGTGGGGCTAGTGATTTGTAATGCGCTCGAAATCGGCAATATTGAGCGTCAAACAGCATTGACTGAGAGCGAACTTATGCAACAAGAAAAGGTGCTTGACGGCATTGAAGGGCAAATTTCTTCTGAAACGGGGAAAATTCCTGACAATATGCGTGAAATTGTGAGTAACGGCGGGGAAATTGACATTTCGCCGACTGTTAGTACGGACATTGTGACTTCGGACAACTTTTTTAATAGGTTTGCAAAATTCATTTCGTATTTGTTCGGCAGGTAGTTTTTGGGAGGCTAAATGCAACTAAATTTTAGTCAAAATAGTTTACACAAGAGGTTATTATGCGTGGTTTGCATAATGGCCTTTTTGTTTTTGTGTGTGATTGGGAAACTCTTCGCAGTGCAAATTTTGCAGGGTAAAAAGTTACAAACTAGGGCGATTAGTCAATGGACGAGAGATTTGCCGATTGCTGGGGTGCGTGGCAGTATTTTGGATAGAAATGGTACAGTTTTGGCGAGCAGTTACACAAGTTATAACGTGTATTTGCGTGGCAGTAATATTACTGAGCCTGAGGTTGTGGCGAAAGCTATAGCCGATATTTTAGAGCTAGATTATGACACTGTTCTTGAGAAAGCGATGAAGAAAAATGTGAGCGAAAGTTTGGTGGCGCTTCAAGTTGAGCGGGAAAAGGTTGTAGAATTGTTGAGTAGAGGGCTAAGCGGAATTTATGTAAGCGAAACAAGTACTCGTGAGTATCCCTACAATGAATATTTGACAAACGTGCTGGGGCTTACAACTATTGACAACGTCGGGCAAGCGGGTTTGGAGGCGTACTACAACAATTACCTAACAGGCATTAACGGGCAAACTTTTACCGAAAGCACGATTACTGGGCAAGAATTGTCCTCAGCTACGACAAGTTTTGTGCCAGGAATTGCGGGGTGTGACGTAACGCTTACAATAGATATAGGAATTCAGCGAGTTCTCGAAGAAGTCGTAAACAAAGCGATTATTGAGCAAGAGGCTGTAGGCGTGACCGCAATTATGATGGACCCGAATAATGGTGAGATTTTGGGAATGGCGAGCCGACCTAGTTTCGACCTAAATAATCCCCCTCGTGATGAGGTTGACAAATTGCTTGCGTATAGTAAAAACGTCAATATTGTTGATGTTTATGAGCCAGGCAGTACTTTCAAACTCTTCACAATTTCAACGGCACTAAGTGAGGGTGTGACTAATGTTGAGGAGCGTTTTTATGACCCTGGATATAGAATTGTGGACGGCGAAAAAATCAAGTGCTGGCGGACAAGAGGTCATGGCTCGCAAAGTTTGGCGGAAGGCTTAGCGAATAGTTGCAATAGCGTTTTTATGGACTTGGGGCTGAGACTTGGAAAGGAAAAACTCTATTCGTATTTGCAAAAATTCGGGTTTGGAAGTGCGACAGGTGTGGATTTTTTCGGCGAAAGTTCGGGGATTTTAATGAATCAAGATAGCGTAAAAAATGTAGATTTAGCGAGAATTTCGTTTGGGCAAGCGGTGGCTGTTACCCCTTTGCAAATGATAACTGGAGTGTGTGCGGTGGTTAACGGCACGCTTTATAGACCGCATTTTCTTAAGTCAATTGTCAGCACTAGCGGAGTTACGAAAGAGTTTAGTAATATGCCTGTTCGCAAAGTGCTAGACAAATCAGTATCGAATACGGTGACCAAACTTATGGAGGGGGTTGTTAGCACAAAGGGGCTGTATAGTTTTGTGCCAGGTTACCGAATCGGCGGAAAAACGGGAACGGCGCAAAAGTACCAAGACGGGCATATTGCAAACGGGAAGTACGTCTCTAGTTTTGTGGGGTGTTATCCTGTGGAAAATCCACAGTATGTGTTGCTTCTTTGCGTTGATGAACCAGGTACGGGCGTTTATTACGGTAGTATGGTGGCTGCGCCATACGCAAAGCAGATTTTTAGCGGGCTTTTTACTTACAAAAACATCGCCCCGACGAATCTAACCCAAGACCTAGAGAAATTGCAACCCAATATCGAAGTGCCGAATCTAGTGGGGCTTTCCATAACTGAAGCAGTTACAATGCTCAAAAAGATGAAGCTTGAATACGAAATCGGCGGTGAAGGAGATTTTGTTATTTGGCAGAATATCCCTGCAGGCGAAATGCTTTTTGCGGGCGGGATAATCTTTTTGGGGACGGAATAGCAAGATTAATCTACGTTAATCCAGCGGGTTTTTGTGTGCGAATTTTGGTTGTAAAGCGAAGTTTGAGTCAAAATTTGACTTATTTTGTTTTTGACAAAATTTGCGTATGATTTAATTATATAATTGTAAAAAAAGGAGCAGAAAATGAAATTATCTCAAATTTTATCAGAAATTGAATACACTACGCATAATTTTTATGACACCAAAATTCAGCATATCACATGCGAAACTGCGCAAGTGACCAATAATTCGTTATATTTTTGTGTTCGTGGGCAAAACGTGGACGGACATACTTTGGCTAAAACTGCCATAAAATCGGGTGCTGTGGCAATAGTTGTCGACCATATTTTAGACGACATAGCGATTCCGCAAATTGTGGTTCGTGATGTTCGTTCTGCGATGGGGAAAATGGCGAGCAATTTTTATCATAATCCCCGTAGCAAGTTTAAATTAATCGGCGTAACAGGCACAAACGGCAAGACCACCACGACTTATATGTTAAAAAGTATTTTGGAAACTGCTGGTTATAAAGTGGGGCTTATTGGTACAATCTGTAATATGATTGGCGACCAGAAATTCGACTCAACGCTGACCACTCCAGACCCTATTGAACTGCATAAAATTTTTGCACAAATGTCGAAAGCAAAAGTCGATTATGTTGTAATGGAAGTCAGTGCGCACGCAATAGCACTCAACAAAATGTCAGGGGTTGTATGCGATGCGGGTATTCTTACCAATATTACACAAGACCACTTGGACTTTTTTGGGACTTTTGAAAATTATCGTGATACAAAATTACGCTTTTTAACGGACGAATTCTGTAAAATTAAAGTTGCGAACATGGATGACGAGTGTATTCGTGAGTATGTTTTAAAGCAAAATGAAGGCAAAATTGCAACGTTTGGGCTAAATAATCCTTGCGACACTTTTGCTACTCGCATAAGTTATGCTATGGTTGGCACGAGTTACTTTATTAATTTAAACGACGAATTGCGTGCCGTAAATACACGATTAATCGGCGAATTCAACTTGTATAACGGACTAGGGGCGGGACTATGTTGCTTGAAATTGGGGATTGAATCTAGCGCAATTTCCTTAGGCTTAAGCACTTGCGATTTTGTGTCGGGCAGATGTAATATCTTCAAACTTAACAACGGCGCTTTTGCGGTTATAGACTATGCACATACTCCAGACGGTCTAAAAAATATTTTAAAAAGCATTCGCAAGGTCGCCAAAGGCAAGATTTATTCGCTTTTCGGTTGCGGTGGAAATCGTGATACATTAAAACGTAAAATTATGGGCAAAATTAGTGGTAATTTGGCTGATTTTACAGTGATTACTAGCGACAATCCACGACTTGAGAACCCGCAAGCGATAATTTCGCAAATTGAGGAGGGAATTAGACCAGTTACGCAAAATTATTGTTGTATACAAAATCGCAAAGAGGCCATACTAACATCGATTGGTAAGCTTTCGCCAAACGACGTGCTAGTTATTGCTGGTAAGGGGGCGGAAGATTATATGGATATTGCGGGCGAGAAAATTCCTTATTCGGATTTTGAGGTTCTGCAAGAGTTAAATAAATAGACGAGGCAAAAAATTGTTGATTAAACTACTAGCATTTTTGCTGACATTTTTGATAAGCGTGGCGCTTGCTCCGTTAGTTATCAAACTTACCAAAAAAGTCGGCGCAAAGCAAGAAATTTTGGAATACGTTACAGCACATAAAGAAAAGAGTGGCACATCTACTATGGGTGGGCTGATATTTATATTGCCTGCGGTTTGCGTTTCTGCAATTCTTTGCTCGGGACAAGCTAGTATGACTATAGTTGCGTTGGGCGTTTTTGTAGGGTATGCGTTACTTGGCTTTTTGGACGATTTTATTAAGGTTTATACGCACAAAAACTTAGGGCTTAAGGCATACCAAAAAATTATTGGGCAGTTGGGAATTGCTGTCATAGTCGGGGTGTATATGTATTTTTATAGCCCACAAGGAGCAAATCTTTTTGTCCCGTTTTACAGAATCGTCAACATTGATTGGTGGATAATCCCCTTTGTAATTTTTGTGTTTTTAGCTATGACAAATGCGACAAATTTAACCGACGGACTAGACGGATTGGCGGGAAGTACAAGCTTTGTGATTCTGTTGGGAATAACTGCGGTGATTTTGATTACGAGTAATTCGCTTGCTAGCGAGGGCGGAAATCTCGTCTTGTGTGGCGAATTGAATAATCTTGCAATTCTAGGGGTAGCTACGGCGGGCGGTGTGCTTGCGTTTCTCTGTTACAATAGTTATCCTGCAAGAATTTTTATGGGTGATACAGGGTCGTTAGGGTTGGGCGGACTGATAACCTGCCTCGCAGTTTTTAGCGGTTGGACGCTTTTGCTCCCGTTAATGTGTGCGGTATTTGTTGCGAGTGCGGTAAGCGTTTTGGTTCAAGTTCTGCATTACAAACGGACGAAAAAACGGATTTTTCTTATGGCGCCCTTGCACCACCACTTTGAGAAAAAAGGCGTATTTGAAACCAAAATAGTGGCGATTTACACGATAATAACAATATTTTGTTGCATACTAGCGATAGTGTTATGCATAGCATAGTACTTAGGAGGTGGCTATGCATAACTGTTTGATTTTAGGTGCAGGAATGAGCGGAATAACGGCTACAAAATTCTTGCTTGACAGACAATTTAATGTGTACATACACGACAAGGATAAGAAGAAATTAAGAGAATTGTTTGATGCAAAAATTATTGATAAGGAAGCAAATCTGATTGAAAAAATCAATCGCAAAACTCTGCAATTTTTTGATACTGTGATTGTTAGTCCTGGGGTAAATTTAAGTAAAAAGTTTTTGCGTGAATGTGAAGCCCTAAAAGTAAACGTGCTTAGCGAAGTCGACCTTGCGAGTATGTTTTGCCCTGCAACGATTTTTGCGGTTACAGGTACAAACGGCAAAACCACGACAGTAAATTTTTTGCACCAAATTCTAAATTCTGCGGGAGAGGATAGTCATTTAGTAGGAAATGTTGGCACGCCATTTTGCGCAGAACTTGATAAGATTTCTCCGAAATCAAAGGTTGTGCTAGAAATCAGCAGTTTTCAGCTAGAACATTGCGAGCATTTAAAATGTTTCGTCGGTGCGATTTTAAATTTCGCTCCCGATCACCTAGATAGATATGAAAGTTATCAAGAGTATGAAAACACGAAAGCTAAATTAATTGACTGTGTAAACGAGAAAGGTGCAGTCGTCTTGAATTATGATGATGAGCGTGTGCGAGCAAGAGGCGAGGGGCTTAAAAATTCGGTGTTTTTTAGCACAAGCGAATTGCCCAAAGGGATTAAAGGATATTTTTTGCGTGACGGGAAAGTTATGCTGAATTTTCTTACAAAGACCAAAGAGATTCTTACCTTGCCCGATATTCGTATTCGTGGAAAGCATAATTTGTCGAATCTCTTGTGTGCGATCGTCTTGGCGCATATTGGCAAAATTAAGCCAGAAAAAATTCAATTAGCACTTGCCACTATTTCTTTACCTCGCCACAGAATTGAATTTGCGGGCGAAAAAAATGGAGTCAGGTTTTTTAACGATTCAAAAGCTACGAATATTCACTCAACCTGCTCGGCATTAGCAACTTTTTGTGAGCCTATCCATCTTTTGTTGGGCGGAAGCGACAAGGGTGAGAATTTTGGCGATTTCCTCGATTCGTTACCGCAAAATGTCGTGTCACTAACCGCTTTTGGAAAAACTGGCAAAAAAATTTATCGCAAAGCGAAGAAGTTAAAGGTTCCTTGCAAATATTTTGCAAAGCTAATTTCGGCATTTGATTATGTCAAAAATTTGGCAAAGGCGGGCGAAGTTGTTTTATTAAGCCCTGCGTGTGCTAGTTTTGATGAATTTCTAAATTACGAAGAGCGGGGTGATTTTTTCTGCAATCTTGTGGCGGAGTGGTTGAGTGAAAAATAAAATTTTTTATCATGGGCAACACAAATTTCATTTGCCGATTTTTTTACTAACGCTAGGTATTGCGATTTTCGGGATCGTGATGGTTTATTCCGCATCGTGCTATAATGCCGAGCGTTTGTACGGCGATAGTATGTTTTTTACTACAAAGCAAATCATCGGCGTCGTGCTGGGTGCGATTGTAATGATTTTATGCTATTTTATTGATTACAGAATTCTTCAAAAGTTGAGTATCCCCGCGCTAATTCTGGGTTTTGTGGTGCTTTTGGTGGTGTTTATATCTGGGGTCGGAATAGAATCTTATGGTGCAAAACGCTGGATAGGTTTCGGCAGTTTTAGTTTTCAAGCAAGCGAAGTCGCAAAATTCTGCTTTATAATTTTTTCAGCGACTTATATGGCAAAACATAGGGACAAAATGACAACTTTTGTGGGTGCAATGCCCGTTTTACTCGCAGGGGTGGGAATGTGCCTATTGATAATTTTAGAACCAAATATGTCTATCACAATTTGCGTGGGCGTTTTAATGGTGACAATGCTTTTACTCGGCGGAATGAGAATTAAGCACCTCCTAATTTTGATGATTCCAGCGATTTTACTTGTGCCACTACTCATTATTTTAGAACCGTATAGGTTGCTAAGATTAATGGCCTTTCTGGACCCTTGGGCAAGCCCGCAAGGTGAGGGATTTCAGCTAATTCAGTCGCTTTATGCTCTCGGTTCGGGCGGGTGGTTCGGAGTGGGGCTGTTTAATTCCCGCCAAAAATTCGCTTTTCTGCCGTTTAGCGAAAGTGACTTTATTTTTAGTATAATCGGTGAGGAATTGGGCTTCGTTGGGGCAATAATGCTACTTTTTGCTTATGCTACACTAATCTTTTTTGGCATAAAGGTTGGAATTTCAGCTCGTGATAGATTCGGTTGTTACCTTGCTAGCGGAATTACAACGATTCTCGCCGTTCAAGTAATCCTCAATGTCGCAGTCGTGTCGGGCGCCGTCCCTCCAACAGGCTTACCTCTGCCTCTAATTTCTGCAGGAAGTACTAGCATTATAATGTTTATGGCAGGTTTGGGCATCCTCCTTTCAATTTGGCGTCAGTCACATACTCTTGCACCCAAACTTTCTCGCTTCCCGCTGTTCCCCAAACTCAAAAATTCCCCAAATCTCAAATAGCAAAACCACACACAACAAACAACGGGGCGGGGGCTTGGTGCATACGCTTTCAGCGTATTTTACACCGCTGTTGCGGAGCATCGTGCGTTCGTGCCGAACGCACGCACCAAGCCCCCCCCCCCATGTATAAAGAGGATAAAATATTTCATCCTTAATAATTAAAGTAAAATGTATTCAAAAAAGCCCGAGCGGGCTTTTTTGTCGTCTTACGGCTAGAGAGCAATTCGCTCTCTAGCCGTCATCCTGAGCGTCGATTTTTCGGGGGATAAACTGTGTAATACGTCGTCACGAGCCGATATTTTGCTCAGTTACGTATTTCGGTATACGTGCCTTTACAAAATTCGGCATGCTCCTAGTCCTACTTGTTTCTACCCCGAAAAAACTCGCTAGCCTATATTCGAAGGATCTGTACGGGTGCAAAAGCACCCGTATCCAAATTAAAATAATTAAAGGATAAAATCATTTTACCTTTGCAAGTCTTCGACTTGCTTTTTATTTGGGTTCGCTTTGCTCACAGATCCTTCCACAGACAATCAAAGCGGGGAGCGGTCAGGATGACGCAAGG